>NZ_CP120679.1:680000-977500 GCF_029537375.1 Bacillus sp. HSf4
ATCCTGCCCCCGCAACCAAATTTAAATTAACAGCCAAAATGTTAAACATAACGAAATGGTCCGGTAGTTCAGTTGGTTAGAATGCCTGCCTGTCACGCAGGAGGTCGCGGGTTCGAGTCCCGTCCGGACCGCCATGTTGTACACAAACGAAATCGAGATATTTCGTTTTTTTTATGTCTTCTTTCCCATCATTTTTAAAGCTTGGCTCTGCCAAGCTTTCTTTATTGCAGTAAATTCGATAAACTAGTGATAGTATTTGATTTGCCGCTTTTAACAGCAAAGGAGCATGTTATCTTATGGATGAATTTGAGCTGATTCACAAGATTGCGCCCCGTTCGCTTTCTCATCAGGAAATCGAAATCGGCATTGGAGACGATGCCGCTGTTTACCATTCAAAGAACGGATATCAGGAGATTGTTTGCCTCGATACCATGGTCGACGGTGTCCATTTTCTTTCCTCGCATTCAACACCGGCTGAAATCGGCTATAAAGCATTGGCTGTGAATATAAGTGATGTTGCTGCTATGGGAGGCTTTCCGAAATTTTATCTCGTTTCAATCGCCGTCCCTTCCGGATGGAACGACGCGGATATTGAGGCGATGTATGAAGAAATGAACCAGCTGGCGAAACTATACCAAATGGATTTAATCGGCGGTGACACCGTAGCGACGAACGGACAAATGGTGATAACCGTAACGGTGATCGGTGAGATCAAAAAGGGCACAGCCTGCCTCAGAAGCCACGCTCAGCCGGGGGATGTCGTCTTTGTAACAGGGGAACTCGGTTCATCAGCGGCGGGGCTGTCCTTTTTATTAGAGAAAATACCGGTCAAAGATGAGCGGCAGGCGCAATATTTTATTGCACGTCATAAAAGGCCGACACCGAAAGTCGAAGCCGGTTTAATTTGTTCGCGCTATCAACATGTGGCGCTTAATGATATCAGCGACGGACTTGCCAGCGAGCTCAATGAAATTGCTGAAGCAAGCCGTGTTTCAATTGACATATATCAAGATTTAATCCCTGTACATTCAGATTTACATACACTGCACAACGGATGGGAAGAGTGGGTCTTGTTCGGCGGCGAAGACTACGAACTTGTCGGTACGATTTCAAGCGATCAGTGGGAGCATTTTTATGAAGAATGCTCTAAGCATCGGATTCCGGTTTGTCAAATCGGGCGCATTCGTCAATCCGGGGATGCCCAAGTTTTCTATCACAGCGGACAAGATTGCGTACTCCTTGAGAAAAAAGGATATAATCATTTTAAATAAGACAGGTGACATAAAGGTGAAAACAGTAGAATGGAAAACGACAGAACCTGAACAGACAAAAGACATTGCCAGATTGACTGCAAGATACGTTCAGCCTGGCGATGTCATGACATTAGAAGGCGATCTTGGAGCCGGGAAAACGACTTTTACGAAAGGGTTTGCGGAAGGACTCGGCATCCAGCGGGTTGTCAGCAGCCCGACCTTCACCATCATAAAAGAATACCGCGACGGCGCTCTTCCCCTGTATCATATGGATGTTTACAGAGTTGAAGA
The DNA here is from genome assembly GCF_029537375.1 of Bacillus sp. HSf4. Taxonomy (NCBI): domain Bacteria; kingdom Bacillati; phylum Bacillota; class Bacilli; order Caryophanales; family Bacillaceae; genus Bacillus; species Bacillus sp. HSf4. Next base: position 681,545 of record NZ_CP120679.1, read on the forward strand.
TGAGGCCGAAGATCTCGGACTAGATGAGTACTTTGAAGGAGACGGCGTCTGCCTAGTGGAGTGGGCCCATCTGATTGAGGAGCAGCTTCCGAAAGAACGGCTTGACATCGTCATCAAACGGATAGGTGATGATGAGAGAAAACTGACCTTTTCTCCAAGAGGCGCCAGATACGAAAATCTTTGCAAGGAGATAAGCGAACATGACGATACTTGCGATTGATACATCCAATTTAACGCTTGGTGTTGCCTTAACAAGGGATGGAAAGGTGATGGCCGAGCATATTTCCCATTTGAAAAAAAATCATTCGGTCAGGGCAATGCCGGCGATTGATGAGCTGTTGAAGGAATGCGGACTTGAGCCAGGGAACTTGAGCAAAATTGTCGTTGCCAAAGGACCTGGATCTTATACAGGCGTCCGGATTGGCGTCACGATAGCCAAAACGCTTGCCTGGTCGTTAAATATTCCGGTTGCAGCTGTTTCCAGCCTTGAGGTGCTGGCTGCGGGCGGCCGTTTTTTCTCCGGACTGATTTGTCCATTGTTTGACGCAAGACGCGGACAGGTTTATACAGGGCTGTATCAATATGATCAAAACTGTGTATTGCGGGCTTTAAAAGAAGATCAAAATATCCTGCTTGAAGATTGGCTTAAACAGCTGAAAGACATGGAGCAGCAAGTCCTGTTCCTGGGCCATGATACGGACATCCACAAAGATTTGATTAAGCAGATAATGGGCGACCAAGCGGTGATTGCAGGGCCTGCCCTGCAGCTTCCGCGTCCTTCTGAGCTGGCATTGATCGGAGAGCTTAAAGAGCCTGAACCTGTACACGGCCTTGTTCCAAACTATATTCGGCTGGCCGAAGCGGAAGCTGTTTGGCTGGAAAAACAAAAATAAACGGGTGAAGCCATGAATACACAAATGGTCATACGTGAAATGACGCCAAAAGACGTGGATCAAGTGTTTGAAATTGAAAGGCGCTCTTTTTCATCACCGTGGAAAAAAGAGTCTTTTCACCATGAGCTTGATCACAATATGTATGCACATTACCTTGTTCTTGAAATCGAAGAACAAGTCATTGGCTACTGCGGCATCTGGATCGTGATGGATGATGCACAGATTACGAATATTGCCGTTTCACCTGAACACAGGGGCCGCCGTTTTGCCGAGGCTCTGTTAAAAGCCGCCATGAAGCTGTGCCGGATGAAAAAGGCGGAGCAGCTTTCATTAGAGGTGAGGGTATCGAATCATATTGCGCAAAGCTTGTACCAAAAACTCGGTTTTCAGCCGGGAGGCATTCGCAAAAATTACTATACTGATAATGGAGAAGATGCGTTGATCATGTGGGTGAGACTAAATGAATCATAAAAAAGATCTGTATGTATTGGGAATTGAGACAAGCTGTGATGAAACCGCCGCAGCGATTGTGAAAAATGGAACAGAGATTGTCGCTAATGTTGTCGCATCGCAAATTGAAAGCCACAAGCGGTTTGGGGGCGTTGTTCCGGAAATCGCGTCCCGTCATCATGTGGAGCAAATCACGATTGTGCTGGAGGAAACTCTTTCACAGGCGGGAATGGATTTTGATGACATTGATGCGATTGCGGTAACGGAAGGACCCGGTCTTGTCGGCGCACTATTAATCGGGGTAAATGCGGCAAAAGCGCTGAGCTTCGCCCGCAACATTCCGTTGGTAGGTGTTCACCATATTGCCGGTCATATATATGCGAACCGTCTTGTTCAGGAAATGGATTTTCCGGCGCTTGCACTCGTCGTCTCCGGAGGGCATACAGAACTCGTGTATATGAAGGAACACGGATCGTTTGAAGTCATAGGAGAAACGCTTGATGATGCGGCGGGTGAAGCCTATGATAAGGTAGCGAGAACAATGGGGCTGCCATATCCGGGAGGTCCGCATATAGACAAGCTCGCACATCAGGGTGATGCAAACGTGCCATTGCCGCGTGCATGGCTTGAAGAGGGCTCATATCATTTCAGCTTCAGCGGACTTAAATCAGCGGTTATCAACACGCTTCACAATGCTTCGCAAAAAGGTGAAACCATATCGCCGGAGGATTTATCCGCAAGCTTTCAAGAAAGCGTCATTGATGTGCTCGTAACCAAAACGGAACGTGCGGCAAAGGCTTATGGCGTCAAACAGGTTTTGCTGGCCGGAGGGGTTGCGGCAAACAAAGGGCTTAGAACGGCGCTTGAACAGACATTCAGCAACCATCCGGAGATTGAGCTTCTGATTCCGCCTCTTTCGCTATGCACAGATAATGCAGCGATGATCGCCGCGGCAGGAACCGTCGCTTTTGAAAAAGGAATCAGGGGAAGATATGATATGAATGGCAACCCCGGTCTTGAGCTGACTTCTTATCAAAACCTCACGTAAGTGGGGTTTTTTTACGCGGTAAAAGTTATTAACAAATTATTAACACACATCCACAGCCTTGTGTATAATTTAATAAAGCCTATTTTATAGACCTTTTTTACTTGTTGATAATGTGTATAAACATTATGTTTTTTGTGGATATTGTGGGTAAAACGTTTTCTTTCTTAATAACAAAGGTTTTCTTTTGTGGACAAAAAACCGCTTCATAATATGAAGCGGTCTGCTTTTCATTTATTCATTTGTAGAAAGTGCTTCCCATTCCGATAACAGCTGTTCAAGCTCGAGGTTGAGCTTTTCGTTTTCGGAGTGGATATCCTGAACTTTTTCATGGTCTTGAAAGACATCCGGTTCACAAAGAAGTTCTTCATTTTTTTCGATTTGCCCTTCGATACCCGTAATTCTTGTTTCGATTTCTTCAATGCGGCGCTGTCGCTGTCGTTCTTTTCTTTTCCATTCCTTTTCTTCTTCATAGCTGCGTTTCGCGCCCGCTTTTTCAGAAGCTGTTTTCTTGGGCTCATCTGCTTTTTGTTTTTCCAGCTGTTCGAGCTCAAGCTGCTGTGCTTTTTTTTCTGTGTAGTAATCGTAGTCTCCCAGATACTCCTCGATTTTTTCAGGGGAGAGCTCAAATACTTTCGTAGCGATTCTATTGATAAAATAGCGGTCATGAGACACGAATAATATCGTTCCCGGATAATCGATCAAAGCGTTTTCCAATACTTCTTTGCTGTCTAAATCAAGATGGTTTGTCGGTTCATCAAGAATAAGAAAATTGGCTTTTTGGAGCATCAGCTTGGCGAGAGCGAGCCGCGCTTTTTCCCCGCCGCTTAAAGCGTGTACCGGCTTTAACACATCGTCTCCGGAGAATAGAAAGTTGCCGAGACAAGTTCGAATGTCTTTCTCATTCATCTCGGGATAGTCGTCCCAAAGCTCGTCGAGCACGCGTTTTGACGATGTCAGTTCAGCCTGTTCCTGATCGTAGTAGCTGATTGTGACATGCGAGCCTGTCGCAATCGCTCCCGATACAGGCTTCAGTTTATCTACCAGCGTTTTAAGCAGAGTCGATTTGCCGATTCCGTTTGGTCCGACGAGCGCCACACTTTCACCGCGGGTAATGTGGAAATCGAGCGAGCGGAGAAGCGGGGGCTGATCCTGATAGCTGACGGTTAAATCCTGAACCCGCAGCACATCGTTTCCGCTTTGCCTTGAAATGTCAAAGCGAAAGGACGCCGACTTTTCATCACCCAGCGGTTTATCCATGACTTCCATCCGTTCAAGCTGCTTTCTTCTGCTCTGTGCGCGCTTTGTCGTTGAAGCCCTGGCTAAATTGCGGTCGACGAAGTCCTGCAGCTTGGCGATTTCATCCTGCTGTTTTTCATACAGCTTCGTTTCTTTTTCAAGATGCTCTGCCTTCAATTTAAGATAAGAGCTGTAGTTTCCGATATATTTTTTGCTCTGGGAGCGGGAAATCTCGTAAACTTGTGTGACAACTTTATCGAGAAAGTATCTGTCATGGGACACGATTAAAATCGCTCCGCTGTAGTTTTGCAAATATTGTTCAAGCCATGTCAGCGTGTCGATGTCCAAGTGGTTCGTCGGCTCATCGAGAATGAGGAGATCGGGCTTTGTCAAAAGCATTTTACCGAGAGCGAGCCGCGTTTTCTGTCCTCCGCTCAAGTCCTGAACGCGGGCGTTATCATCAAACCCGGCAAAACCAAGTCCGTGCATGATGGATCTGACTTCGGCTTCATATTGGTAGCCGCCCTTGTCTTTAAACTCCTGCTGCAGCCTGTCATAAGTTTTCATTAAAGAGTTCAGCTTGCCCGGATCAGCATGCGCCATTTGCTCTTCGATCGAACGCATCTCTTGTTCCATTTTCTTGAGAAATTCAAATACCGACAGCAGTTCTTCCTTAATCGTCAGCTTTGAATCAAGCCCTGAGTGCTGGTCCAGGTAGCCCATCGTTAAATCTTTCGGCTTGATGATTTCACCTTTTTCATATGACAGCTTTCCTGCGATGATTTTTAAGAAAGTCGATTTTCCGGCTCCGTTGCGTCCGACGATCGCAATCCTGTCCTTTGATCTGACTTCCAGCTTTATATTCGTTAAAATAGTATCAGCCCCAAACGATTTTGCGAGCTGATTGACTTGCAAGATCATCATGATATTTCACCTCTTGTCTGCTATTTTAAGTGTAGCCTATCAACCGGCAGTCAGCAAACAATTAAGTGAAGTCTGGAAGATTTTAACCAAAAGAAAAAGACAGAACGAAAAAAATAGTGTATGATCGTTATAAGGAGAGTTTTGATCATGAATGAATTTACACATTTTAATGAACAGGGCAGAGCGAGGATGGTTGACATCAGTGAAAAGGAAGCTACAGTCCGCACCGCAGTAGCCGTCTCAAGTGTGTCCATGAATAAAGAAGTACATGAAAAAATCAACAACCGGGAAATCGGGAAAGGCGATGTGCTGGCAGTGGCTCAGGTTGCCGGAATCATGGCGGCAAAACAAACTTCCGCCATCATCCCGATGTGCCACCCGATCGCGCTCAAGGGAGTTGATATTGCCTTTCGGTGGGAGGAAAAAGAACAGAAAAGCGTGCTGCATATTCAATCTAGAGTCAAGACGAGAGGGAGTACAGGTGTGGAAATGGAAGCGTTAACTTCCGCCTCCGTCTGTGCGTTGACCGTCTATGACATGTGCAAAGCGGCGGATAAGGGAATGGTGATAGGACCGACATGTCTTCTCGAAAAGACTGGCGGGAAAAACGGTGGCTACAAAAAGGAAAAAGCTGATGTAAACATGGAGGATCGTCTATGAACATGGATCATTCAAAAATTCCGCAAGCGACAGCAAAACGGCTGCCGTTATATTATCGTTTTCTAAAAAACCTTCATGCATCCGGAAAACAGCGTGTATCATCCGCTGAGCTGAGCGATGCCGTCAAGGTCGATTCCGCTACCATACGCAGGGATTTTTCCTACTTTGGCGCCCTCGGCAAAAAAGGTTACGGCTACAATGTCAATTATCTGTTGTCCTTTTTCAGAAAGACGCTTGATCAGGATGAAATGACAAACGTAACACTCATCGGTGTGGGGAATTTAGGGACAGCCTTTCTCCATTACAATTTCATCAAAAACAACAATACGAAAATTGCCATGGCTTTTGACATCAATGAGAATAAAATCGGCACCGAGGTGGGCGGCGTTCCGGTCTATGACTTAAACGCCCTTGAAGAACATATGACGGATGACATTCCCGTCGCCATCTTGACGGTTCCGGCCCAAGCCGCGCAATCCATCACAGACAGGCTGGTCGCGCTGGGCATTAAAGGGATTTTAAATTTTACGCCGGCTCGTTTGAATGTGCCGGACCACATTCGAATTCATCATATAGATTTGGCGGTTGAACTGCAGTCACTCGTGTATTTTCTGAAGCATTATTCAATGAATGACAAGTGAAAAACGGGAAGCTTAAAAGTAAAGGAAAGGGGGCAGGCATTGATGCCAATCGGTCCTGGAAGCTTTATTTTAATCGTCGTGGTGGCGCTTTTAGTATTCGGCCCGAAAAAACTTCCGGAGCTTGGAAGAGCGGCCGGAAATACGCTGCGGGAATTTAAAAATGCGACAAAAGGGTTGGCTGACGACGATACGGATAAAAAGAAGGAAGATCAGTAAGATAGGATGACATTTATGAAGGGAAAAGAAATGTCGCTGGTAGAACATATTACAGAACTTCGAAGACGACTCATGATGATTTTTTTCTTTTTTGTCGTTTTTGTTGCAGCAGGCTTTTTTTTGGCAAAGCCGCTGATCATTTATCTGCAGCAGACGGATGAAGCAAAGCTGCTCACGCTTAACGCGTTTAAGCTGACTGACCCTTTGTTTGTGTATGTGCAGTTTGCTTTCATCATCGGCGCTGTCTTGACTTCGCCGCTTCTTTTATATCATCTGTGGGCTTTTGTCAGCCCCGGGCTGTATCAAAAAGAGCGTAAAGTGACGCTCAGCTATATTCCGGTATCGATCATACTTTTTTTAGGCGGCATTGCCTTTTCTTACTTTATTTTATTTCCGTTTGTCGTCGATTTTATGACGAGGATCTCCGATGATTTGAACGTCAATCAGGTCATCGGAATTCATGAATATTTTCAGTTTTTGCTGCAATTAACGCTTCCTTTTGGCTTATTGTTTCAGATGCCTGTCGTGATCATGTTTATCACGAGGCTCGGTTTGGTGACGCCCATGTTTTTGTCCAGAATCAGAAAGTACGCCTATTTTGTTTTGTTTGTTATCGCGGCGCTCATCACACCGCCTGAAGTATTGTCTCATTTAATGGTTTCTGTGCCTTTATTGCTGCTTTATGAGCTCAGTATCGTGATTTCAAGAATCTCTTACAGACAGGCGCAAAAAACGATCATCCAGGAGGAAAACCAGGCGTTTTTGAAAGACCAGAGCAAATAAAGAGCCATTCCCGCGGAAAGGGAATGGCTCGAAAGGGCTCTTTATTTTTTTCGCTTCATTCTGCCCGACAAGGCGAACATTTTGAAGGAAATACTGATATTATAGGCGGCGAAAAGCATCAACAGAATGGTGTAAAAAGACCATATGCCTCCCGGTGAGGTGGATGCCAGGTAAGTAAACAGCACGCCTGTCAATAAATAAATGACCCCCCAAAACACAGGGCTTCTCATCATAAAAATCCTCCAATAATCAATTGCATTTTCTCGAGCCGTTCCAAATATTCTTCAATAGGCCCTTGGAAAGTCTGAATCAATACAACGAGCGTATTCATGGCGACATGGGCGAAAATCGGAACGATAATCCGGTTTGTTCTGACGTATAAAAAGGCGAACGTAAATCCCATTGCCGCATAAATGAGCAGGTGTGAGAAATCCATATGGACAACCGAGAAAAGCACTGAACTGAACAGAGCGGCAATGAAGAAATTCGTTTTTTCGTAAATAGCGCCGAAAATGATCTTTCTGAAAATGATTTCTTCGAGAATCGGACCGAATACGGAAGAGACGAATATCATCAGCGGTATTGTGTTAATGAGCTGCATAATGTGCTGCGTATTTTCCGATTCCGGTTTGACCCCAAGCAGGTTCATTTCGATTGAAGCGGCAATCGACTGGGCAAACAGAGCGAGGAATACGCCGCCTACCGCCCAGGCAATAGATGCGCCGGCAGATGCTTTCTTGCCGTTGCGAAGCGTCGTTTTCGGCGCCGTCCTCAAGATCAACAGCACGATGACAAGACAGAGCGAAAAGGCGATGATCAGCCAAATACCTGAAAGTGTAAGCTCCGCTTGAGCGGGTTCCATGCCTCTTCCCACTCCGAAAAAGTACAAGAGGGGAATGCCGACAACAGATGACAGATGCATGAGGACATATGTCAAAATAATAAACCAGTATTGTTTTTTCAAGCCGTATGTACTCCTTTTCTAAAATCTAAACAGGCTATGTTTATTGTAACACACCTTTTTGAAATTATAGGTCGCTGAAGGTATCACGGGAAAAATGTAAGCGTAAAAAATTTTCACCTTATCACTTGAAATTAGCTGGGAGATTCTTTATTATAAGAATTGTGTTAGCACTCAACAGATGCGAGTGCTAAAATTACATATGAAAATATTGAGGAGGTTGTTTCATTGTTAAAGCCATTAGGTGATCGCGTTGTCATTGAGCTCGTTGAGTCTGAAGAAAAAACTGCTAGCGGAATCGTACTTCCTGACTCCGCAAAAGAAAAACCCCAAGAGGGTAAAGTGGTTGCTGCCGGTTCAGGCCGTGTATTAGAGAGCGGAGAGCGCGTGGCATTAGAAGTTAAAACAGGCGACCGCATCATCTTCTCAAAATATGCAGGTACCGAAGTGAAATATGAAGGTACTGACTACTTAATCTTACGTGAAAGCGACATTTTAGCTGTCATCGGCTAAGTCTTAAATAAACATTACACAATATTATAGGAGGTTCGGATAACATGGCAAAAGATATTAAGTTTAGCGAAGAAGCCCGCCGTTCAATGCTGCGCGGTGTCGATGCATTGGCGGATGCTGTAAAGGTAACGTTGGGACCTAAAGGACGCAACGTCGTTCTTGAGAAAAAATTCGGTTCTCCATTAATCACAAACGACGGTGTAACGATCGCGAAAGAAATCGAGCTTGAAGATGCTTTCGAAAACATGGGTGCGAAGCTTGTTGCTGAAGTTGCCAGCAAAACGAACGATGTTGCCGGTGACGGTACAACGACAGCGACAGTTCTTGCCCAAGCGATGATTCGCGAAGGTCTTAAAAACGTAACAGCCGGTGCAAATCCTGTAGGCGTCCGTAAAGGAATCGAGCAGGCTGTGGCTGTAGCGGTTGAAAGCCTGAAAGAAATCTCTAAACCAATCCAAGGCAAAGAGTCCATCTCACAGGTTGCTGCGATTTCAGCGGCTGATGAGGAAGTCGGCAGCCTGATCGCAGAAGCGATGGAACGCGTCGGCAACGACGGTGTCATCACAATCGAAGAATCCAAAGGCTTCACGACTGAGCTTGAAGTGGTTGAAGGTATGCAGTTTGACCGCGGATATGCGTCTCCTTACATGGTGACTGACTCTGATAAGATGGAAGCGGTTCTTGAAAATCCGTACATCTTAGTGACAGATAAGAAAATCACAAACATCCAAGAAATCCTGCCGGTGCTTGAGCAAGTCGTGCAACAAGGCAAACCTATGCTTCTGATCGCTGAAGATGTAGAAGGTGAAGCACTTGCGACACTCGTTCTCAACAAACTTCGCGGAACGTTCAATGCAGTGGCTGTAAAAGCTCCTGGATTCGGTGACCGCCGCAAAGCGATGCTTGAAGACATCGCGATCCTGACAGGTGCGCAAGTGATCACAGAAGATTTAGGCCTAGACCTGAAATCAACTGAAATTACACAATTGGGACGCGCTTCTAAAGTCGTTGTCACAAAAGAAAACACAACGATCGTTGAAGGCGCAGGAGACACGGAACAAATCGCGGCCCGCGTCAACCAAATCCGCGCTCAAGTTGAAGAAACAACTTCTGAGTTCGATAAAGAAAAATTACAAGAGCGCCTTGCTAAACTTGCAGGCGGCGTAGCTGTCATCAAAGTCGGCGCTGCGACTGAAACTGAACTGAAAGAACGCAAGCTTCGTATTGAAGACGCCCTGAACTCTACACGCGCCGCGGTAGAAGAAGGAATCGTATCCGGCGGAGGTACAGCTCTTGTCAATGTGTACAATAAAGTTGCCGCACTTGATGCAGAAGGCGACAAACTGACTGGTATCAACATCGTTCTTCGCGCCCTTGAAGAACCAATCCGTCAAATCGCGCACAACGCCGGTCTTGAAGGATCTGTCATCGTTGAACGCCTGAAAAATGAAGAAATCGGTGTCGGCTACAACGCTGCAACAGGCGAATGGGTGAACATGATCGACAAAGGTATCGTTGACCCTACAAAAGTAACGCGCTCAGCTCTGCAAAACGCAGCATCTGTTGCGGCCATGTTCCTGACAACTGAAGCAGTTGTTGCCGATAAGCCTGAAGAAAACAAAGGCGGCGGCGCAGGAATGCCTGACATGGGCGGAATGGGTGGCATGGGCGGCATGATGTAAGCCCAGCTTCCGCGAAAAACCTCTTGAGAAATCAAGGGGTTTTTCTTATTTACAAAAAAAGCTCCTGATCATTTTTCACTCAGCGTCCTAGGGGAGCGACTCAAGCCAAAAACTGGATGCATTCCAAAAAAAGTCGACAGTACGCTAGGGAAAAAACGTGTTTCAGACAAACAAGTAAATCCACAGGAACTATCCTGAAAAAAGAGATTGTCAGAGGCGCTGCAAAACCTGTATGATTGCAGCGGGCTTTTCGCTGGTATGGGGCTGCTGGCTATTATGGACCGAAGACAGCTGATGCGGCTGATGCACGGGCTGTCTGTGGACGGTATTGATGGACCAAAGACAAGGGCAAAACTTGAAGCATTATTGAAATAAAAATGGCCTCTTGAATCTTCAAGGGGCTCGTAAGTGATTACAAAATTTAAGTATTGTTTTTTATTTTTTGAGTAACTTGTTTAAGCCACATTAATGGAGCTACTTCATAACTAAGGAAATCTACACCATCGGCAGCTTCCTCTATAAAATCATTCTTTTCTTCTTCTGAATACTCACTGTTTATAAACTCTGTTAGAGCTATTACATCGTCTTCTTGTTCCTTTTGGGATACCTGATCTAAATACTCTTCAAGTGCTGACTCTGGTGATTCAATGTCTTGGTGGAAAATCCCTCCGAGAAATTGATATACAGGATCAGAAACTTTTATTTCAATCATTTATTATTCACCTCGTTGGGGTGCTGTTCTGATATAGCTACCATCCTTATTGGAACAAGTTCGTCTGGAACATCAATCACTTCATCTACTTTCCAACCTTTATGATTATATAGTTTACCATCAATTGAAAGCTGGAATAGCGGTTGATGACATTTATGGATCGGCAACAGAAAACGTTTTGCAGGACATTGAAGCGAAAAAGAAAAAGTCATCTTTAAGCGGAAAAAAATCATCCTACAAGCTGCCGTCCGGCATCTATAAAGTGAAAAGTCCGATGATGAAAGGAACGGCTGTCCGGCAGATTCAGGAGGCGCTGGCGAGTCTTTATTTCTACCCGAACAGGAACGCCAAGAATCACGGGATTGACGGCTATTACGGTCCGAAAACGGCGAACGCGGTCAAACGGTTTCAGCTGATGTACGGGTTATCTGCTGATGGAATATACGGGCCTAAAACTAAAGCAAAACTCGCGGCGTTATTGAAGTAAATAAAAAAGGCCCTTTCATTAAGAAGGGCCTTTCAAGTTTTCTTTCAAATAGCTTTTTTCATTTGTTCTATTATACTTTTCAACCATTGTAAAGGAGTTAATCCGATTGCAGGATAATAAATCTCCGAATTCGATTTTATAAAGTCTTCTTTTTTTTGATCGGATTTGTCACTATTTAAAAATTCTTCACAAATTTTTATTGTGAAAACCAAGCATTCTTTGCTGGATTCTGTAATAAACTCTTCAAGTGCTTGGTCTGGAGAACCCATATCTTGATGAAACCTTCCAGCAAAGAAATCACTTAATTCTTCAAGAATATCATAATTATTATCGAACATTTTTAGAGCTCCTTTATTTTATAGGATAACCAGTTAAAATAAACTCTTTATTCTTACTCTTTTTCAATATTATTTTTGCGTTGCTAACATCCTCAGCAACACCTTGAGCCTCTTTCAACACTTCATCCAAGAATCTCTCCATTCGCTTTATATCTAAAAACAAACGACTGTTTCTATCCCAAAATAACATCATTTCGTAACAAATTATATTTTTATGGGGAATTTATTAAGATTGTTACAACAACTAATTATATTTTCCTGCATTATTGTAACAATCAATTACTTTTCTAGTAAGTAAGATTCATTTCGCTTATGATGACAGCGGTTTCGTTTATTTTGGTAACCGTTTTCAAAATGCGCTGTAACAAGGAAATTTTATAATCCTTTATGTTTTTTTAACCTATTTGTCCTATGTTGACATACATATTCAAATAAATTTAAATAAAAAGTATTAGGATGCCCAATCGTTAAAAAACATTTTTTTAATACTCAATTTAAATTTGCTGATTTTAATAGAACTCCTTTTGATGGAGGTTCATTATATGTCATTTGCATACTTTCTAATTCTCTTATGAAAAAGGCATGTTAATTTGGACTCCATTTTCACGAAAGGAGTATTTTAAATGAAAAGTATTCGAAGCCGTTTATTGTTCATGCTGTTTACCTTTATTATCCTGCCGTATTTTGTTTCCGTTTTTTTGATTTATGAATATACGAAAAAAAGTGTTGAAGAGCACGAGCTTGAAGTTAGTCATGATCAAATGGAGACATTGTCGGAGGAGCTGCAGCAATATTTTCATGACAAGATCAATCTTCCATATAATTTATATCGGACTCCTGATTTATACCGAATTTTTCAAGATGGTTTTGAGGATTCCATTTATTTCAATCCGGCTGCTGTTGAAAAAAGCATTGAAACTTTTTCTCTCATGCGAAACGAAATACGTCAGGTCCGCTTTTATATTGATAAGGATAAAGAATCGTTTACTGTTTATAATACGATGGTCAGTGCACGTAAATCTCAACCGGATTTATTAAAGGAACAATCAATGAGGAAACTTTATAACTCAAACGTAAAGTATATGATTGAGCCTCCGCATCGGATTGAGAATTATAATAATGCCGCAATTGTTCCTGAAGCAGATACCGCAATGGTGATGACGATTCATCATAAATTAGTAGATGTGCTGTCGAATGAATTTCTCGGAATCATTACAATTGATTTCGATTTAGATGGGTATGCACGTATATGCAAAAGTGTTGCTCAGCATGAAGAAGAATCCGTATTACTGATAGATTCAAATCATCGTGTCATGTATGCAAATAATCAAGCACTTATAGGTCAGTCCGTTCCCCCTAGTTTGCTGAAGAGGATCGATGCAGCTGAAGATGTTGGGGAAGAAGATATTATCCTATCCAAAACCTTATCAGAGCCACTAAATCAATGGAAACTGGTCAAGATAACTCCTAGTCACGTATTATTTCAAGATGTCAGGCAGACCGCATACACAAACATACTTGTCGGGATAGGAGTAGGGGTGCTGGGATTAATGATGATAAGTATTATTACTTATAAAATAACGAGTCCGATTAAACTTCTCAGCAGGAAAGTGGAATCAATTGAAGGTGGACATACGGATGTCCCTTTTGATGACAGCAGAGAAGACGAAATCGGTCTATTAGAAAATCATATGAAGGACATGATGGACCGAATCAATCTGCATATTGAACGTGAATATAAACTGGAAATTGAAAATCGGAAAAACCAATTCAGAGCGCTCAAATCCCAGGTAAACCCGCATTTTTTATTTAATGCATTACAATCAATAGGGGCGGTTGCCTTAAGAGACCATTCTCCGAGAGTTTACCAATTGGTCACGCACTTATCGAAAATGATGCGGTACTCGATTCGGGCAGATCAGTGGGTATTGGTTCGAGAAGAGGTAGAGTATATACAATCATACTTATCCCTTCAAATGGAGCGTTTTGGAAGCGGTTTAAATTATTCTATTCAAATAAATGAAACAATCCTGGCAATGAAGATTCCAAGTATGATTCTTCAACCGCTTGTTGAAAACTTTTTTAAACACTGTTATGAGGAAGGTTTCTATCACTCACATTTAAACATTTATGGAGAAATCCAAGGAGAAATGTTAAGTCTCGTGGTAGAAAATGACGGACCTAGTATGACACATAAAGAGCTGCAAACATTAAGGGAAAATATCTATACGGCTTCTGATGAAGGAACGTACTCCCACGAGCATATTGGTTTGAAAAATATTCATGACCGATTAGTTCTAAATTATGGACAAGGTGCTGGACTAGAGCTGGATCGGAAGCAAGGACATGGATTTTTCGTTCGACTCATGATTCCTTTAGATTCAAAGATTGCAAAAGAAGAGATTGTTTCATAGTCATCCAAACAGAAAATGTTCACTTGGTATCTTGTAAGGAGGATGAGAAAAAGTATGAAGGCTCTAATTGTAGATGATGAATTTAATGTGCGTGATGTCATCCGGCATTTGGGACAGTGGAAAAAGTACGGTATTACTGATATTTTCGAAGCAAGCAATGGAGAAGAGGCCAAAAAAGTGATTTTAAGAGATAATCCGGAGATCGTCTTTACAGACGTGAAAATGCCTGGAATAAGCGGTATAGAATTAATGGAGTGGTTAGACGCCATGTCTTATCCCGGGAAAGTCATTTTAATCACAGGTTTTGACGATTATTCATATATGCGCAGAGCAATTAAGTGCGGCAGTTTCGATTATTTATTGAAGCCGATTGAAGCTGATGCATTTAATGAAACGTTGGAAGAAGCTGTTAAATGCTGGGCGAGTGAAGAGGAGGATCGTCTATATAAAGAAGCAGGTGTTTATGAGGATGTTAAAAGGCTTCGTATGAATCAGTTCGTTACCGACGCTTGCAACGGGGAACCTTTCGACATGAATGAAATGGCTTTATGTCTTCCCCCAGCCGAGGAGTACGACCTTACACTCATTTCCTTTTATCAAATGCACCATTCTGATCCATACATTCAGCGGCTTGCTGATCAGCTTGTCGATCAGGGGCTTGGAAATGCGTTTACGCTTCAGAATGATCAAAGTCTTTGTTTAGCTATGACTGTACAGGGCGAATGGTTATCTGTTGAGGAATGGATAAGTCATGAATTTGATATTCCTGTTCGTCTTGTTACCGGTCAACCAATCAAATCATTGGAAGAGATCCCGAAATCGTTTCAGTCTTTACTAAAAGCAGTGGAAGAACAAAACTTCAGATCGATTCATCGTTTAAATGATCTGGATGACGCCCGTCGCATGAAGGACATTGTTTCTTATGTTGACATGTACTACATGAAGGAATTGAGTTTGGAAAAACTATCAAGCCGGTTCTTTTTGAGCCGTGAACACATATCCAGAAAGTTCAAACAAGAAACGGGAATGACTCTTTCCAAATACATCATGAAACTAAGAATCGATCAAGCAAAACGATGGTTAAGTGAAACGGAAGAAAGTATTTATTCCATTTCCTTAATGCTTGGCTATCAGGACGAGAAATACTTTTCAAAATTATTCAAAAAGGTCGTTGGCATGACACCTTTTGAGTACCGCAACGACGGGAAGAAGCTGAAAGTTGGGAGCAGGTGATCGATATCTTTTGACTATTGGGGTGAATCGATGAAAAAAGGGATGTTTCACATGTTTTTAGTCGGCATACTAAGCTTATCTCTTTCGGAATGTCAGACGAAGACGAAGAAGGTACCGATATCAAAAGAGCCGGAACGTGCGGAGGAAAAAATCATATTAAAGGTTCGAAATCCGAAAGTGGAAATATCCACACAGTTCGAACAAATGGTCAATGTTTATGAAAAGAAAAATCCAAACGTAGATATTCAGATTCACACCGTAGGCGGGGCTGCCGATGACCTTTCTGACCTGAAAGCACAGATGGCTGCTGGTCATGGTCCTGCTATCTTCACAAACACTGGATACGAACATGGCAAACAATGGCGTGAATATTTGGAGGATCTTACGGACCAACCATGGGTTGAACATGCATATGAAGATACGTTAACCCCAATGAAATTCAATGGAAAAATTTACGGAATGCCGTTTAATTTAGAAGGTTTTGGATTCATTTATAATAAGGATTTATTTCGTCAGGCAGGCATTGATACGTTGCCGAATACGCTAACTGAATTAATAGCAGCAGCGGAAAAGTTGAAAAAAGCAGGGATCACGCCTTTTGCAAACGGTTATTATGAAGGGTGGAAATTGGGTGACCACCTGTTGAGTATTGCTTTTGCACAACAAGAAGATCCAGTTGCTTTTATTAAAGGTCTAAATGATGGGACGAGAAAAATTGAGAATAATCAAACATTCAAAGATGTAATCAAGTTGCTCGATGTCACAATGAAATATGGAAACAACAGTGCGCTCGCAACAGATTACAACATGGAATTGAACTTATTTGCAAAGGGACAAGCCGCGATGATACTGCAAGGAAACTGGATTCAGCCGATGATTGATCAACTATCACCAAATATGAATATAGGAATGCTGCCAATACCAATTAATGACGAGCCTAACAATGATGCCTTAGTTGTCGGTGTCCCGAATTACTGGGTTGTAAACAAACAAGCAACACCAGAAAAGAAAAAAGAAGCGAAGAAATTTTTAAACTGGATGGTTTCTTCAAAACAAGGAAAAACGTTTATGACGGAACGTTTTAAATATGTTCCTGCGTTTGAAAACATCGAGACTGACCATTTAGGACCGCTCGCGGATGAAATGATTCGTTACTCTCAAGCCGGAAAGACGTTATCTTCCAACTGGTTTCGTTTTCCTGTGGGAGTAAAAGCTGAGTTTGGCGCTGCAATGCAGCTATACGTCGGAAAACAGCTGAATCGCGAGCAATTGCTGCAAGAGTTTCAGAAATCGTGGGATCATGCTAAAAGCAAATAATTCTTCTCAAAAGTTGATCAACCCGCTGACTAGTCTTGATTATATAAAAAAAATGCCCGCATTTTTAGCAGGCATTTTTTTTATAATCTGCCCGAAAATACGATATCAATTTAAGACAATATTCTAATCAATATAAGCCATATCCACAAAATTCGCCCTCAACTATAATGAAGTTTGTAAACACGGTTTGACTACGGCTGGGTTTCAAGTAAACCTTCAAAACAATTTTAGGGAGGAAGAAGATGAGAATCAAAAGTCTTGTTAAACAAGCAACAGTTGTAACGCTTGGTACAGCAATTCTAGTAGGAGGGGGGGCTTCAATATCTTTTGCAAAACAAAAAGATTCATTGGATCACAAAGAAACGTATGGGACTTCTCAAATCACTCGTTCAGACATGTACGACATCATCAAGCAGCATGATAATCCAAAATTTGAAGTTCCGCAATTCGATGCATCCACCATTAAAAACATTCCTTCAGCAAAAAAGTATGATGAGAATGGCAAGCTAATGGATATAGACGTATGGGACACTTGGCCGCTTCAAAACGCTGATGGAACAGTGGCGGAATATAAAGGCTATCATATCGTTTTCGGTTTAGCAGGAGACCCTGACAATGGAAGCGACACTTTTATATACATGTTCTATAAAAAAGTTGGTGATCATTCACTTGATAGCTGGAAAAATGCCGGCAGAGTTTTTAAGGATAGTGATAAATACGCTGCAAACGATCCGTATTTAAAAGATCAAGCAGAGGAATGGTCAGGATCGGCAACTTTAACGTCTGACGGAGAAGTTCGCCTATTTTACACAAATCGCCACCCATGGGATGGGGAAAAACACTTCGGTAAACAAACGTTAACAACAGCTCAAGTGAATCTATCTCAACCAGATGCTGATACACTAAAAATTAAAGGTGTTGAAGATTTTAAATCCATCTTCGAAGGTGGAGACGGTAAAGTTTATCAAAATGTCGATCAAGCTTTCAGTGAAGGTAATTTCATGAATAACCATACATTAAGAGATCCTCATTATATTGAAGATAATGGTCATAAGTATCTTGTCTTTGAAGCAAATACGGGAACGGAATATGGTGATGAAGGTGAGGAATCACTATACAATAGAGCTTACTATGGCGGAAGCAATAAATTTTTCCAAGCTGAAAAGAATAAGCTGTTGAAAAGCTCGAAAAAAGAGCTGGCTACTCTAGCGAATGGCGCAATAGGGATTATTGAAATCAATGATGATTATACTCTGAAAAAAGTAATGAAACCATTGGTTGTTTCAAATACAGTAACAGATGAAATCGAGCGTCCGAACATCTTTAAAAAGGATGGCAAATGGTATTTATTCACTAGCTCAAGAGGATCTAAAATGACAATTGACGGTATTGATGACGAAGACATTTACTTGTTAGGTTATGTGTCCGATTCCTTAACCGGACCATACAAGCCGCTCAATAAAACCGGACTTGTATTACACCATGATCTTGATCCTTATGATATTACTTGGAATTACGCTCATTATGCGATCCCACAAGAGGATAGCGACAATGTGGTTGTAACAAGCTACATGACAAACAGAGGTTACTTTGAGGATCATCACTCTACGTTTGCACCAAGCTTTTTACTGAATATTGAAGGACCAAAAACATCTGTTGTAAAAGATAGTATCCTTGAACAAGGACAAATCACAATTAACGAATAATATTGTAAAACAAGAAAATGTCAATCATGATTGGCATTTTCTTTTTGCTTTGACTTTTTTCGAGGGCGGTGAGTCTGATTGGACAAACGAGTAAAAAATAAAAGGGGATATAAGCTGTTGGTTTTTTTTATTGCGGGCTTACTGATCATAACTGCCATCGGATTCGTAGATCACCTTGTTTTTAAGTCTGGTGAACCGACAGTTGAACAACAAACAAATAAGTCTCAGGAATCGGCTCATACACATAAAAAGCCGTCATACCGGGCAAATTACCACTTCACTACACCTGACAAATGGAAAAATGATCCCCAGAGACCGATCTATTTGGATGGAAAATATCATTACTATTACCTCTATAATGGTGATTATCCAAATGGAAATGGAACTGAATGGCGACATGCCACATCAGAGGATTTGGTGCACTGGAATGATGAAGGAATAGCTATTCCGAAATATACAAACGAAAATGGAGATCCATGGTCAGGATCAGTCGTGATTGATAAGGAAAATACAGCGGGGTTTGGAAAAGGCGCTCTCGTTGCGATTGTGACACAGCTCTCTAAGGATGGAGGAAAGCAGGAACAGTTTTTATGGTACAGTAATGACCACGGAAAAACATTTACCTCATATCGTGATGATCCGATCATGTCAAATCCGGGAACAAAAGATTTTCGAGATCCGAAAATCATTTGGGATGATAGCAGCCATAAATGGATCATGGTCATGGCCGAAGGAACAAAAATAGGCTTTTATGAATCTCAAAACTTAAAAGAATGGAATTATATGAGCAGTTTTGTTACGGAACATATCGGAATTGTAGAGTGTCCTGATCTTTATGTCATGCGTGCCAATAACGGGATATTAAAATGGGTGCTTGGTGTTAGTGCAAATGGTAAATCGCGAGACAAGCCCAATACTTACGCTTACTGGACCGGAAACTTTGATGGAAAGGAGTTCTTTCCGGATCACCATGAACCTCAATGGTTAGACTATGGCTTTGACTGGTACGGCGGAGTAACGTTTGAGGATGGAAAAGAAAGCGATAAATACAATAAACGTTATGCCTTTGCCTGGATGAATAATTGGGATTATGCCCATCAAACGCCAACAATGCGAGAAGGGTTTAACGGAATGGACTCGATTGTTCGCCAAATTGAACTAAAGCATGACAAAGACAATAAATATCATCTAATCTCACAACCAATTAACGCTTTGAATAAATTAACAAAGACGACAGATACCTATGAACAAATTGAAGTAAATGGCTCAAAAACACTTCATGTAACCGGTGATGCATACCAGTTGGAGACGGATATCTCTTGGTCAGAACTGAAAAATGTAGGTTTAAGGCTCAGGGAATCAGCGGATCAAGAACGCCATGTTGATGTTGGCATTTTTGCAGAAGGACAATACTTTTATGTCAATCGGTCATCAACAATCCACTCTGACAAAAGTAATCAATTCACGGAAAGCACAACACCGTTTGATGCTGGCAAACAGCAAGTTCACTTAAAGATTATTGTTGATAAAAGCAGTATTGAAGTCTTTGTCGATAATGGAAAGTTCACACATTCAAATTTAATATATCCAAAACCTGATGATCAAGGAATCACCTTTTTCTCCGAAGGCGGCACAGCGATCTTTAAAAATGTTACAATCAAACATTTTGGTTCGATTCATTGATACTTTGAATTTCCATGGCGGCATGGTGTAGTCTAAACCACTTGTTGACAAAATCCTAAAACACTTTAAAGCTTTAGGATTTTGTCATTCCAACCGGTATGGATTCGGGCTGACGATCTATAGGGAAGTATGGTTGTTATGCTTTACTCCTCAGATGTTGAACCATTTACAATGCCTCGTCACAAACACGGAGCAGGAGCCTCACAGAAATTGATTTTGACTATTACTGCAAACAGACGTATAATGCTCATGTATTTTACACTTTTATGAAGGATTATTAAAAAATGACACATTCGATGAGACTTCGATTCCCAGCTTTGAACCAGTAATTCAATACGTTCAAAGGCTCTGTTTGTGAATAGCAGAGTAAACGGGATCAGTCTGTCCTTTTTTACTAATCTTCATTTTTTATGAAATATATGTGATTAATGTAGAAAGGCGGATCGTTCTGCCTTTCTTTTTTTATACAATTATCCCCTCTTTTGATTAGAAAAAAAGGAAGGTTTATTTGGTTTTCCCTCATTTATAAGGATGGGTTCTCTTCCCTTGTACTCTGAATCGCAGGCAGACAGCCTGTGATTTTTTATTTTGAAAGGAAGGGAAGTTATGGTGAAAAAAATTCATAAGTTAGCGGAAAAAAACGAAGCTGTGGAGAATTTCTTAATTTTTCCTGACGGCATTTGATAAACGATAAAAAACTGCTTCATGAATGATAGAGCGGGCAAATGTAAGCATAAAAGGTACGGTTTTAGAGCTTGGAGCCGGAACAGGGGCTTTGACAACCATTTTAAATGAGAGAGCCGGCAAGGTTTTGGCAGTGGAATATGAACCAAAAGTTTATCGGCATTCTGAAGCGAAAAACCGCACAACATTCAAATGCGAAAATTATTCACCAAGACATTATGAACATCCATTTGCCGAATTGTCTCGAATATTCCATATCCCATCACAACACCGATCATGATAATGCTTTATCGGCAAAATCCGGAGAGCCATGCCCCCCGGCAGATTGGCCGCTGTTAACGGAAAATATGTTTGCTGCCCCGCCAGTGTTGCGGTGTTAAACGATTTTCACACCGCTCAGCATTTTTCTCCACAGCCGATCATTGGATTCCCAAATTTCCTTATCAGGAAGTTGAACCGCGCACACCCTTTCTAATGACCAATTCTGCTCCACGATCCCTTTAACATCAGCATGATTGATCAGAAGAACGCGAAATTCATTTTGAACCAAATCTGATAATACGGATTGAAGCTCCTGAGCTTCTTTGTAAGTACCTTTCGTTCTGATAAAGAGGATGCGGTCAGCGGTCGCCATTTTGTCTAAAAACCGGTTAATTCTTCTGTTGAATTTCTCCATGACTTCGCGGTATGTGACCAGATGTTCCAGTGTGTTTTGATCTGCCTTGAAATCATGGGCGGAATCGACATGGTAATAATCGTCTGTTAGTGAGATGTAACGGTCCTTTGTATAGACACCGGTCGAATAACCCGTCACCCTAAGATTTTCAGGTGCCATAAAATGAGAAAAACGATTTTTTAACAGAAAGTTAAGGTCTGTAAGGGAAGAAGTTCCGACCCAGTCTAATGGGCCAGCATAAGGACGCAAATTGTTTTTGCGAAGCTGAAGGGCTGTTAAACAAAGATGGCCCAAACCGAAAACAGCATTATATTCTCCTTTGATTCCATTCAAATTCATACTCAAGAACTCCTTTTTAAAAAATGCTTCCAGCATCCTTTTTTAGTATTCTATGTTTTTTAAGAGAATTAAGTAACAACAGTTGTCCAGTTTATTTCCCGAGTGAGGAGAAATTTTAGAAACACATTGCTTGAAGTCAGAGGAGTTTCTGAATGGAACAGAGGCAGGACTTTCTTGAAAACCGGGACAAAAAAAGGACCTTCACAGTTCGGAAGGCCCTTCATCTTGCAATAATTTTTCCATCGCCATCACATCAACAAACCGCCCATCTAACCTCCCTTGATTTTTGAAAATGCCGACCTGCCTGTAGCCCATTTTCGCATATAAATGTTGCCCGAGTTTATTAAATGGAAACGTAAACAAGACGATTTTATAAAAGCTGTTTTCTTTAGCCGTCTTTTCAAGAGCTTGGAGAAGAAGGCGTCCCACTCCTTTGCCGCGGCAGGAGCGGTCGACATAGATGGACAGGTCGGCAACCCCTTGATAAGCACAGCGGTGCGAGTAAGGGTTTAAAGCCGCCCAGCCGGCAATTTTTCCTTCTGTTTCGGCGACAAGGACGGAATACCGCCCTTGATGTTCCTGAAACCAAGATTCCATATCGTCTATATTTTTTGAATCTTCCTCAAGCGTGGCCATCCGGTCTTCGATCCCTTGATTATAAACGGCCAGAATACATGGTAAGTCACGCCAAACAGCTTTTCGAACGTTTAGATGGTGCATAGACATCCCCCGCAAACTTTCTTATTTTTGCGTGCAGCATGTTTCATTGGTTTCTTTCACTTCTTCGAAAGTAATATGACAGCAGTCTTGTTTATCCGCTTTGGTATCGGAATTGTCTTTTCCAAATATTTTATCGAATAGTCCCATCCTTTTCACCTCCTTTTAAGTTACATCATATAGAATAGGAATCCTGAAATCGTGGACATCGAAATCACGGATATGACGAACGCTATGACCAGCCGTTTCTTGAAGATGCTGTTTAACAATGTCAATTCTGGCAAGCTCGCTCCTGCCGAACTAATCATCAATGCCATTACAGGAGCGATGGCCATTCCTTTCAAAACGAAGATGTGTGAAAGAGGAATCATCGCAGAAAGCCGGATATACAACGGTATGCCGATGATGGCGGCAATCGGGACCAGCCACCATTGATTCCCGCCAAAAACAGATGAAATCCAAACCGTCGGGACAAGTCCATGAATCATAGAGCCGATGGCTGCGCCAATGATTAAGAAAGGATAGACGGATTTCATAAGGACAAGTGTTTCTTGCAAGGCGGCTTTCAAGCTGAATGTTGTTTGTTTCTCCTTGTAGCCGCTCACCACCACGGTTTTTACAGATTTTGCAAATCCCATTTTTTCGAGGGTTAAGCCAATGACCATGGATAAAACGGATGTCATGACTGTGTAGGCTAAGGCGACTTTCATACCTAATAAAGCGGCCATCAACGTGATGATGGTCGGGTCTAAAACTGGAGAGGCAAACAAAAACACCATCACGATGCCGAAGCGGATCTGTTTATGCAGCAGGTTGACGACTACAGGAATGGTGGAGCATGAACAAAAAGGCGTAACAAATGCAATGACGAGTGCCATCACTGAACCGGCAAGAACATTTTTCCCTTTCAAGTATTGATTCAATTTGTCATACGGGATGACCCCTTAAATGAGGTGAATCAGAAAGGAAATGGCAACAAATAAAATCGTTAATTCTAACGAAATAGATAGAAAGCTTTGAATGATATCCATGACATGTCTCCTTTTATTTGCAATTTGCAAGTTTTCGATATTAAAGAAAGGGAAAAGTGCTTCTTCTTTTCCCGCTCAGGTTCATAAGCGTGCATTGCTGATAAAAGGGGTTACTCCAAAGGTGATGCACAGCATTTGTTTGATTTCGCCATGGCTTCATTTAAAAGCTTAATCGAACGAATGACCGTTTCTCTTTCAAATTCGTTCATATGTGAAAAGACTTCATCTAAAAAAGCATTCATTTGTTGATCAATGCTTGCAGCCACATCTTTTCCCTCCGGCGTCAAAGAAAGAATCTGGATTCTCCGATCGTCCGGGTCCGGTGTTTTCTTGACCAGATTCATTTTCACCAATGATTGCACCTGGCGGCTAAACGTTGTAATGTCGGTACCGAGCGTTTCTGCTATCTGCTGTATGGACGGTTTATGCTGACGGTCAATTTCATAAACGATATGGCTTTGAATGAGGGAAATATCATAACCGCCTGTACTGCAGCAATTCTTGTTTAAAAAACCAAAACGTCTTGTCATCACTTGGAATAATTCACGAAGATTTTCCATTGTTCCTTCACCTCTTCTTAGTTATAACTCATTTATTTGCAAAATGCAATTAATTTTAGGGAACAAATGTTGATTTGTGCCTGGATTCTGAACGAACGCATGAACTAAGGCTGGATCACATACCGATTTTATGACAGTCAGGCGATTTTTGCTAAATCGTGGTGCCTTTTTGAGGTCTAACCTTCAGGTAAAGCTTGAAACTGGTTCTGATTGACCAGTTTCCCGATCCGATTCGGCTGTCGATGTTGATGTCTGATCGTGTCGACTTACCGAATCGTTATTTATCGATGATTCATTCATTTATTCGCCTGAAAATAGTAAGGCCTGCCCTTGCAGGACTCGTAAAAAGAACGACTGAATCCCTTTTTTGTGTTTGATTTACTCTTTTTAGCAAAAGTTCAAATGGCTGATATACAAACGAAAGAAACGCCCCTATAGTTAAATATGAGGTCCTCAAGATGACGCAAAAAGAATGAAAACACCATCTGCAGATGATGTAAAAGGAACGGAATTTGTTTTACTTTCATTCAAATACCAAACTTCAGGAGGGTGAAAGGAATGAAGAAATTAGCAGGTGTCGTGTTACTGGCAGGGATGATTGCCGGGGGGCTTGGACAAGCTTTGCCTGCAAAAGCTTCCGCGGCTGAGGTTGTCCATCAAACGATCGTTGTCAAAAAAGGCCAGACTTATGATGGGAAAGGCAAGCATTTTAAGGCTGGCTCTGAAATAGGTGACGGCAGTCAGAGGGAAGACCAAAAACCGCTCTTCAAGGTGGAAGATGGTGCAACGCTTAAAAATGTCGTGCTGGATGCACCGGCTGCGGACGGCGTACACACTTACGGAAACGTTTCGATTCAAAATGTCGTTTGGACCGATATCGGTGAGGATGCGCTGACCGTGAAAAAACAAGGAAACGTGACGATTGACGGCGGCTCAGCACGCAACGGTTCAGATAAAGTTTTTCAAATCAATCAACCGAGTACATTTACGGTGAAAAATTTCACCAGCGATAACGCCGGAAAATTCATTCGTCAAAATGGCGGCACGACCTTTAATGTCAAAGTGTTTATTGACAACTGCACCATAACAAATATGAAAGAAGCCATTTTCAGAACCGACAGCAATACAAGCTCCGTCGTCATGACGAATACAAGATATTCACATGTCGGCAAGAAATGGTACGGTGTCAAACACATTACAGAAAAAAACAACAAAGAATTTTAAAGGATGACCCCCGCAACAGCGGGGGTTGTTTGTTCACACAATATCCAAAAAAACGGTTCCTTCCATATGTTAGTATAAAGCTTGTGTAATATATTCCAATGTATGGGGATGATCAAATATGACATGGGTTTTTGTGATGCTTCTTGTTTTCATCAGCCTGTTCAAAATATTAGTGACATGCCTTCCGACTGGTGTCGTCGAATGGATGACAAGCAAATTTCAAGTGCATTCCAAACTGGATGCCGCCGGTTGCGCCGTCACGATTGGCGGGAGGCGCTTGAAGGGGCAGGATCACAAGCAATTTATCAAAGATTTTAATCAAGCTATATTTATGGAGCGCTACTATATTTATCCGGGAGACGAGCATTTATATCTGAACCCAAAGAACGGCGGGAGTCCATTTGTCATCGATGCGAAAAAGGGCAAACACGATGTCCGGCTGTTTGTGTACAGATATGATGATCACATCGATGTCGTCAAACAATCCAAGAAAAAAACGGCCGCGTACCGTCTCCGCTCGGAAAGCCTCCAAAACTGTACGTTAGAAACGGCCGAATTGGTTTAAAGGAGAAAAGAGAATGGAAGCATCAATCCATAACTTAAAAGATGAGCGACCGCAATGCCTTGATGAAATTGTCGAATTGTGGAGTCAAAATGCTTTGGAGACCGCGGCTTGCGAATTGGCTGAACAAGAAAAAAAGGAGGTCCGAAAGCAGCTGGAGCAATATGTTCAAACTGCTTTCGGAGCGGTTTTGACAGTGAAAGATGAAAACAGCCAGACGATTGGATACGGCCTGGCATCGATCAAGCAGGATTTAGTCAGTCACATGCTGTATGGTCAAATCGATGAAATCTATATTGCGCCTCCGTATCGCCGCCTTAAAATCGGAAAACGTTTAGCCGGACATCTGATCAACTGGCTGAATGGACAAGGTGTTTCTTACGTCAACGTCTATGTTGATCCAGACAATAAAACAGCCCTGCGTTTTTGGGAAGGCATCGGGCTGAGCAGGGAATTTTATATACTGACAAATTAGCATTGATCTCCCCTTTCATTGTGAAGGGGATTTTTTGATTAACTCAGGAAAATTATTCTTCGGTGAATTGACAAGAGACTGCACTTCATAAGCCTCCATTTCATCTGACGGATAGGGCTTTAATAGGCTTTCCAAATACCGGATGTCTTGATTGGCGGGGCGCAGCCATTCTTGTTCATCACCAGGCTTGAGGATGACAGGCATCCGGTCATGGATATCCTTCATTAAATCGTTTGGTTTTGTCGTAATAATCGTGCAAGTGTAGACGGGCTTGCCGTCGGCGGGCTGCCATTTCTCCCATAGTCCGGCAAACGAAAACAAGCCGTCTGACTTGAGCTTGATTCTCATCGGTTTTTTTGTCTTAGCGTCAACACGCTTCCATTCGTAAAAGCCGTCGGCCGGAATGATGCATCTTTTGCTGACAAGGGGCTTTCTAAAGCTTGGCTTCTCAGACAAGGTCTCAGCGCGGGCATTGATCATCTTGTAGCCGATTTTCTCATCCTTTGACCATGGAGGAATGAACCCCCACTGAAGCCGGCCTAAACGGTTATGTGCACCGTCATTTATACAAGCGAGGATTTTCTGGGAAGGCGCGATGTTATAGCTGGGGATATAGTCTTCTGCGGATGTCATTTGCTTGATGGCAAAGCGAGCGATGATATTGTCAAACTCGGAAAACAGTGTGAATCTCCCGCACATATGAAATCACCCTTTTTTGTTTATTCTATCATTTTCTACCTGAAAAAATCATTTTGCCGCGATCTAAAAAATATGATATCTTGCGGACTGGAAAGGGGGAGCATATGATGAAGAAGACTTTGCTGATGCTTTTGGGAGCTATCGTCTTGACCTTTTTTACATTTAATCTGCCGATTGCTTCGATATTAAATAGCGGTCTGTTTGAGGTGCTTACGTTTTGGCTGTTTGTGATTTTTTTATTTTCTTTTGAACGGAAATGGTGAAATTTTTGGGGCGGGTGAAAGGCGTGCGCTTCCATGAAGAGGGTGGCTTGAGAGCCACCCTTTGGCGCTTATATGCGGTTTAAAAGTCGACTTTTTCTGTAATCCCGTCATGATATTTTGTTGGAACCTCGTCATCGTATACATCTTTTAGTTTAATGTTGATATATTTTAATTCGTCGGCATCCGTCTTAAAGTAAGGGACAACTATGTAACCTTCTTTTTCTACTTTTCCGTAAAAAGATCCGACTCTCGTTTTTGCCGGGGTAAGCACCATGTCCTCACTAGAGACATCGATTTGTTGTTTTGTACTGGTTGTAATGACATCAATTCCGTTAAACATGATATTTTTATCCGATGTATTTTCGATGCTGTATGAAACTTGAATAGTTAAATATTTATCGGCTTCAATGCCCTTTTGTTCCAACAATTTTTTTCCTTTCTCTTGAAGGTTGGATCTTTCAAGTACCTTGACATCGTCAATTTTCATTTTGATTGGATCTAAATCAAAGGTTTTGTCCAGTTTTGCGATCTTTTTTAACGTAACTTTGGTTCCGTCGTCTTCATTTCTCCACTGGCCTACTTTTTCCAAAGGACCGTCAGTTTTCAATGAATCCTCACTGCTTTTTGTTTTGGCCTCGCTTTTTTCTGATTCGTTTTTGGACGATGCTTCATTGTTGCTGCAGGCTGTCAGAAGCATGAAGACTGTCAGCAATGCGGTAAAAAATGTAAAACATTTCTTCATGTTATAAACCCCTTCATCAAATTTTATTTATATGCAATTAGATGGTTTAACCATCTAAGAGGATAAAATTTTGTGATATTATTCCAATGTAAATTTTACATAACTTATATATCGGCACTGTTTGCCTGATGTTAATATAGTTCTTCGAGAAAGTATCAAAATTTCTACAATGACCATTTCTTATGCTCCGCTCTACCTAGTTCACCACTTTTTTGTCAGTCATAACCTTTAAGGTTCGGGGTATCTTTGTCATCAATTCTTCTAATCTAACAAGCTTTAGGCTGTCCAACATGAATCCTTTATGCTAAAGTTAGAGGGAAATATATCCTAAAGGTGCAGTGAACGTATGATCCAGCATAGTGTCTTTCTTGAGGGAAAACTTACATTTCAAGATATGAGATTGTTCTTTTTCTATGGGCTAAGAAAATCCGTCATTTTTTATTTTATTTTTATTTTTCTGGTGTCTGTCTTCGTGTTTTCAGTTGAGGGGCTGCCGATAACTGTTTATTATAGTGAAACACTCGAATTGCTCTTCAACGGCATTCTCATGACAGTCATTTCGTTGATTTTGACATTGCTTTTCATTGGTGTTTATTATATTCGGCTGACTGCTGGATATCGAAAAAATGAACGGATAAAACAAAAAAGAAACTATACCATCAATCCACAGGGAATTCAGATTCAATCTAAAAATACTTATATGTTGTTTGAATGGCATGAAGTGACGGCAGTAGCAGAATATAAACGCCTATTCTACATAAAAACCTCCAGCGGCCAGTTGATCTTGATACCGAAACGCTTTTTCGCATTTGATCAAGAGCTTCATTCATTCAGACAGCTTGTGACTGAATATGGACGTCCTGAAAAAGTAAAGTGGCAATCGTAAAAAGAGGGGTCTCCCCCTCTTTTTTATGGATCGCATCGTTTCAGCCTGCAAATGTTTTGCTTCTTCAACAATGTCCCGCAATATGTTCTTCCTCTACAATTGATGACCCAGATTCGTCTCGTTAATGGAAGCTGTGCCAAACCACTGTGTAAGACCTTGTAATTTCAGACACATCATAATCGGAATAAAAGGATACGGTGTCCACATCTGTTCGAACTTCTTTGATTTTGTCAGCCTTACATACGTAAAAATCTGATTTGCAATCCCTGTAGCTCATGAAGATTGGCCCTGATGGCCAAATTAACCCTTGAATTGATTTCGGGGTTTTTTTGGGCTTTTCCCGCAAAGAACTTATATTGACTGATTGGTCAGCAAGCGTTAAAATCTTTACTAACCGATTGGTCAATAAATGAAAAGGGATGATTTCTGTGCCTTTGCAGCTATATGAAAAAGAACAAATTCTGAATGCCTGTCTTGGGGTTTTTGCCCGCCATGGATATTCGAAGACGTCGACAGGGATGCTGGCTGAAGCAGCCGGCATTTCAAAAGCGCTCATTTTCCATCATTTTCAAAGCAAGAAGAATGTGTATCTTTCTGTTTTGGATGACTGTATTGAAAAATTGAAGGCCCACCTTGCATTGGATGACCTGCTCCAATACACGGATTTTTTTGCGGCAAAAGAAAAGATCAGCTTGGCAAAGCTTGCATTTTTTCAAAAATATCCTGATGTTTACAAGGTGACAATGGACGCTTTCTATGATCCGCCTTCTGAGCTGAAGGATGAAATTGCAGAAAAATACGGAGAGCAGTTTGCGGTCAGAAATCATATATTAAAACAGCTATTTGCCCAAGTTCCTTTAAAGGAAGGAGTCGATCGCGACGAGGCTTTTGAATTGGTTATGGTGATGATGAAGCATTTTGAGGAAAAGTTTTTAGCTGAAGTTCCGCCTCAGCGTGATTTTGATCCGGATTATAACAGACGCCTCCTTGAAAAAAGAAGCCGCTTTTTGAATATGATTCGTTTTGGCATTGAGAAGAAATGAAGGGAAGGGTGCCTTGTGCGGGAATATGTGCTGGGTTTTGATATGATCGAGCAAACGGATTTGCCGCTCGTCGGTGGCAAGGGACTGAATCTTGCTGAATTGTCAAAGATTGAAGGCGTAAAAGTACCGCCTGGATTTTGCGTTGCCACGCCGGCATTTCAAAACATGGTTGACGGCAATCGAAGAGTCGGGGAGTTGCTTGATGAGCTTTCGGCATTAAAGATGACAGACAGGGAGCAGATCAGCCAAATCAGCCGCGAGATTCGCAGTGAAATTGAACACGCGGTGATGGCTGAAGATCTCGAAGCAGAAACGCTTCGCTTTCTCATCAAGCTTGGCGAACATAAGGCTTATGCGGTTCGTTCAAGTGCAACGGCTGAAGATCTGCCGAACGCTTCATTCGCGGGACAGCAGGATACTTACTTGAACATCATCGGAAAACAAGCGATCTTGCAGCATATCAAAAAATGCTGGGCATCGTTGTTTACTGAGCGCGCCGTCATCTACAGGATGCAAAACGGTTTTGACCACCGCAGTGTTCAATTGGCCGTCTTGGTTCAGCAAATGGTGATTCCCGAGGCTTCGGGAATCATGTTTACGGCTGATCCCGTCACATCCAACAGAAAAGTATTGTCCATTGATGCAAGCTTTGGATTGGGTGAGGCGCTCGTCTCCGGATTGGTCTCAGCCGACAATTACAAGGTGTGTGAAGGGGAAATCGCCGAAAAGACGATTTCTGTGAAAAAACACGCGATTTATTCATTGGAAAATGGAGGTACAGAAGAACGCAAGATTGAAATTGAACGGCAGAAACGTCAAACGCTGACGGACGAACAAATTTTGCAGCTCGAAACATGGGGACGGAAGATTGAGGCGCATTTTGGGACGCCTCAAGATATTGAATGGTGCCTGACTGAAGGCGAATTTTTCTTTGTGCAGAGCAGGCCTGTGACGACATTATTTCCTCTTCCGAAACAAAGCGATGACAAGCTGCGCGTCTATATGTCTGTCGGGCACCAGCAAATGATGACAGAGACGATCAACCCGCTCGGGATATCGTTCTTCGGGTTGATCTCGGATTCTGAGCTGATTCTCGCCGGAGGCAGACTTTTTATTGATTTATCACATGATCTGGCATCTTCCATTGGACGGAAAATGGTCCTTGGGACAATGGGCAAAAATGATCCGATGATGTACAGCGCGATTTCTAACTTTTTGAAAAGAAAAGAGGTCGTCAAAAGACTCCCGAAAGGAAAACGGATGTTTACATTAGGCTCTGAAGGGCTGTCATGGGCTCTTCCGGCAAAAACGCTGAAAATATACCGGAGAAATGACATCGACATCGTCAAACAGCTGATGTCCAGAGCCGAGGCGTCTATAAAAGAAGCTGAACAGCGGCTGCAAAAGGTCTCCGGTGAAGCGTTGTTTGAAGCGATTGCAGAAGATCAAAAAGCGCTGAAAAAGGTTCTGTATGACACGCAGAGCATGGCCGTCATCATGGTTGGTTTATACGCCTCGTACTGGCTTAACAGCAAAATGAAAAAATGGCTGGGGGAAAAGGGTGCGGCCGATATTCTTTCCCAGTCGGTATTGAACAATGTCACCTCTGAAATGGGCTTGGCCCTTTTGGATGTAGCAGATGCTGCCAGAGGATACCCCGAGGTTCAGAAGTATTTAGCGCATGCCAATGATGAAACCTTTTTCGAAGAGCTCAAACAGCTTGAAGGCGGCCCCGCCTTTATCAGCGCATTGCGCGAATTCCTTGAGAAGTACGGCATGCGCTGTACGGGCGAGATCGACATCACCAAGACGCGCTGGAGTGAACGGCCTTCGATTCTTGCTCCGATCATTTTGGGCAACATCAAGAATTTTGCGCCTGGTGCGCGAATGTCCAAATTTGAACAGGGGCGATTGGAAGCGGAGCAAAAGGAGAGGGATCTATTAAGCCGTCTGCAAACATTAAAAGGAGGCAGAAAAAAGGCGAAAAAAACGAAGAAAATGATCAGTGTGCTGCGGAATTTTATCGGCTACCGGGAATATCCAAAGTATGCTCTCATCAAACGCTATTTTATTTATAAGAAAGCGCTGATGAAAGAAGCCGCCATTTTGCAGAAAAAGAAGCTTATCCAAGCGAAGGAGGATATTTATTATCTGTCCTTTGAAGAATTGAGAGAGGCCGTTCACACCAATCGTCTCGATGTAAAGACGATCAAAGAAAGAAAAGCAGAATATCAACATTATGAAAAATTGACGCCTCCGCGAATGATGACATCAGAAGGTGAGGTCATCACCGGAGAAGCCCTGGGAGAGAACCTTCCGGCAGGAGCGTTGGCAGGTGTCCCAGTATCATCAGGAGTCATCGAAGGAAGAGCAAGGGTGATTCTGAAATTGGAGGAAGCCGATATCGAAGAGGGGGATATTCTTGTCACGCCTTTCACAGATCCGAGCTGGACACCGCTGTTTGTCTCGATCAAAGGATTGGTGACTGAAGTGGGCGGCCTCATGACGCACGGCGCCGTCATTGCGCGGGAATACGGGCTTCCGGCTGTTGTCGGCGTTGACAATGCAACAAAGATCATCAAGGATGGACAAAAGATCAGGCTCAACGGATCGGAGGGCTATATCGAAATAGTGGAATAGAGAAAGCGCAGCTTGGATGCTGCGCTTTAATGTTTATAAAGGTCGGCCGACGACATCCATTTCATCAAGTGCTGGTAAGGATAATAGGTCGTGCCATTTAATTCAATTTTAGGGATGTCAGGATATTTGCGCAGCATTTCTTTCGTTTCTTCTTTGCTTAAGCCTAAATAATACTGTAGGTCTCTTTCTTTGATTAAATGTGGATAGCCTGAATCATTCCCTTTTGGGTTTTTGAAATTTTTCAACCCGTCACCGATGAAATAGCCTAGAGCCGCTAAACCAAGCGCAAGCCAAAAAAAGTCTATCTCCATGTTTCCCATCCTTTTCACATGTGTTGCTTCAATTGTAATACGAAAGGTTTTGAAAAAGGTTTCAAGATCAAAGGCTTTGTCCGTTCAGCATCTCATAAAGAACGATGGCATGGTTATGGCGTTCATCCTTTGCCCCGTAAAGCAGAATAACGGTTTCGTCCGCCGCCATTTCTTTTAATTCCTTGAGCTTGCTCTGTTTTTCAGGGTTTTGTATGATTTCGTTTTGATAGGCTTTTTTAAACGATTCAAATTTTTTCGGATCATGACCGAACCATTTTCTTAACTCAGGACTTGGGGCGATTTCTTTCATCCAGCAGTCAAGATTCGCTTTTTCTTTCGATATGCCGCGCGGCCACACCCGGTCTATTAAAATGCGGCGTCCTTCTGTTTGCTGGTTTTCCTGATAAATGCGCTGGAGAACCATCGGCATCGGGATCACTCCTTCTAACTTTTGAAAAAGACAATGCCAAAGCCCTTTTTATTCGATGGAATCTTTTAAAGAGCTGTACATTTGGCTGACGCTTTCATCGATTTCATCTCTTGACATCCGCAAGGCTTTTTCCGATCTGGCATAGCCGATTTCCACCCGGCCTTCTTCCAGCCCTTTGAAAATCGCGTCGGCAAATTCATCTAAAGGAGCTCCGAAATCATGCAGTCCGACACCGCCTAAATCCGTATTGACCGCAGGAGGGGCGACCTCAATCACCTCAACGCCGGTCTCTGAGAGCTGATGTCTTATGCTCATCGTAAAGGAATGGAGAGCGGCTTTTGTCGATGAGTAGATCGGTGCGATCGCCATCGGTGTAAATGCCAGACCTGATGTCACATTGATGATCGTTGTTTTCCCGGCTTTTTTTGCAAAGTATTGGCTAAAGAGCATGGCCAGATGGATCGGCGCCTCCATATTGACGGTGATTTCTTTATTGTAGTCAGCCCAATTGTCTATAACATCGGCTTTTAAAATGTGGTAGCGCTGCTGTATGCCCGCGTTATTCACCAGCACGTTCACCTCAGGGTGCTGTTCTTTGATCCATTCAAATAATGCCAGTCGTTCCGTTTCAACGGTCACATCGCATACACGCGTGATCAGCTCCGGATATGTTTCCTTTGCTTCTTTAAGCTTGCTTTCCCTTCTCCCGCAGACGATAACGGTATTTCCCGCTTTTATAAAACGTTCGGCAAAAGCGAAGCCGATTCCTGATGCACCGCCTGTGATCAATACTGTGTTTCCCGACAGTTCCATTGGAATCCCTCTTTTCTATTAAGTTTCTAAAAAATTGGTTGGACATCTCTTCTGATTCTATAATGACCCTTTATTTTCCAAAGTGCAAGTATTCTGATTAGACGGTATGTTCCGATTCCATTATCATTGAAAAGTGAAAGGGGTGGAATAAAATGTATGAAACGATTGTCGAAACACACTTCGGAAAGCTGAAAGGCAGAGCGGAAAACGGTGTTCGCGTCTTTAAAGGTGTTCCCTACGCAAAACCTCCCGTCGGCGATTTAAGGTTTCGGAAACCGCAGCGAATGGACGCCTGGGAGGGGGAACGGGACGCTTTTGAATTTGGTCCGGTTTGTCCCCAGCCAGACGGGTTATTGGCTCAAGCAATAGAGGGGGTTCACAAGTCTGAGGATTGCCTTTATTTAAATGTGTACACACCTGAAGAGGCGGACAGGGATCTGCCTGTGATGGTGTGGATTCATGGAGGCGCTTTTTATCTCGGCGCCGGAAGTGAACCGCTCTACGACGGGACTCAGCTTGCCAAGCAGGGCAAAGTGATCGTGGTCACCATCAACTATCGCCTCGGCCCATTCGGTTTTTTACACCTTTCGTCGATTGATGATTCCTACAGCAGCAACCTCGGCCTCTTGGATCAAATCGCGGCTCTCGAGTGGGTGAAAGAACATATCGCTTCCTTTGGCGGAGACCCTGAAAATATTACGGTGTTTGGCGAATCGGCGGGTTCCATGAGCATCGCTTCGCTTTTGGCGATGCCAAAAGCAAAAGGCCTTTTTCAAAAGGCCATTATGGAAAGCGGGGCAACCGCAACAATGTCCGCAAAGCTGGCCAAAGCTGCGACGGAAAGGTTCTTAAGCATTCTCAATATTGATTCCAATCATGCGGATCGCCTCCGCGATGTATCTGACCAAGAGCTTCTCCAAGCTGCCGATCAGCTGCGCGCTGTTATGGGGGAAAATATTTTTGAATTGATCTTTCTGCCTGTAGTTGACGAAAAGACCATGCCGATGAAGCCGGAAATCGCCGTCGCAAAGGGTTCGGCAAACGGAATCAATCTATTGATCGGAACAAACCGTGACGAAGGCGCCTTATTTTTCACCCCTGAGTCGGATCTTTTACCTGAGAGCAAGATCTATGATGTTTTAGAAGAATACTTGGGGAAAGAGGCGGCTGACATCGCCTCGGCGCTGTATCCGAGATCATGGCAAGGCCAGGTTGATATGATGACAGACCTGATCTTTTGGCATCCGTCCGTTGTGTTCGCTTCGGCGCAATCACGACATGCACCCGTCTTTATGTACCGGTTTGACTGGCATGCCGATTCGGAGCATCCGCCGTTCAACAAAGCGGCGCACGGTTTGGAAATCCCGTTTGTGTTTGGAAATATGGACATTCTGGAATGGCTGACAGGTACAAAGGTAAATGAAGAAACGCTGCTGCTTGTTCAACAGATCCAGGGTGCCTGGCTGTCTTTTGCCCGCTTCGGAAACCCGAGCACCGATGATGTCAGCTGGCCTGAATATCATGAAGAATCACGACAAACGCTCATTTTCAATCACGAGATTTCGTTTGAAAGCGATCCGTATAGAGACAAGAGAAAGATGTTGACAGTGCCGAACCCACAGGTATCAAAAAAGCGCTGACCTGTGGTCAACCGCTTTTTTGATACCGTTCATTTTGAATGGCTTTGAGCGATTTTCCGCGCGTTTCCGGCGCCATGAGAAGACCGATGATCATATGAATGACAAGGAAGGTAATCATCACGGCGCCGGCTATTTTAAACCCTAGAGATGTAATCATGATCGGAACGACTAATGAAATAAGCCCGACACCGACGCGGACGATGAAGAACATGAAGCCCTGGGCCATTGCCCTGTACTTCGTATGGAAAAGCTCGGCCGCCCATAATCCATAAAACGCTTGTGCGCCGAAACCGGCGGAAATACCCCAGAGAGTGACGAACAATAAGAGCTCCGTTATGTTCATAGTGCCGAAGGTGAGGATGATCCATGCGACGGTTCCCATGGCAGCTCCTACGCCAAAGAGCCGCTTGCGATTGACCCGATCACCGAGACGGATAAAGACAAAGTAAGTGGCCGCTACCGTCAGTATCCAGAGGAACGCCTGCAGCAGGTTGGCCTGTGCCGCGCTTAAACCGCCGACGGTCTCATAAATATACGGCATAAAATACCCCATTGTTCCGGCGACAAGGTTCCAAAAGGCATAGATGCCGATGAGCAGAAACATGGCATGAAGGTTTGCTTTGTTTGTAAAAAGCTCTTTGAGCGAGGCTTTCTCACCGATTCCTTGCGCTTTTTCTGCGGCGTCTTTTTGTTTTTGCTCTTGCCAGATGGCGGATTCATGAACTTGCTGCTGCAATATCCAGGTGATGATCGCAACAATGAATAATTGTCCGAAAATCAGGCGGCTCCCCATTAATCCGAGCGGCGCCAGAGCGACCGACAGCAGCAATGTCAGAGCCGGTCCGATCGACCATGCCAGCTGTCCCCAGCCGACGCGTCCGGCCCGTTCATGATCAGGCGCTTCTTCCGCGATATATGTCCATGCCGCCGGAATGGCTGCACCGACCGCGATCCCGGTTACAATATAGCCTGTTAAAAGCATCGGGAAGTTGATTGATAAGGTGATCAGCAAAACGCCCAGCATATAGACCAGCAAATCGTATTTGTATATGAATTTCCGTCCGTAGCGATCGACTAAAAAACCTCCGAGCAAAGCGCCGATCGCCGCACCGAATCCGTTTGCACTCAATGCCCCGAGAAGACCGACTCTCGCATCATCCAGGCCCAGGTATTCGACCCATAAGGAAAGCCCGCCTGCCCCGGCGACGATTGACCCCGCCTCCAAATAGTTGGACATCGCAACGGTGATCGTCGATTTTAAACTGCCTGTTGTTCTCCCTGCCATTTTTCGCTCCCCTTTCAAAGCCGATTTTTCAGATGACTAAATGTGGATATTAAGCTGTTTTTGTAAGCGCTTACTATAATGGGATCATGTCTGCCTCCGCATCCGTTTCAAGCTGTAATCATTTAGATTTTTGCTTATAGTATAACTTTATTCAGAAAACAAAAATAAATCAACACAAAATTCAAATGATTCACCTTTTATATTTCTGTTTATATTTGAATATTTTTGTTCAGGAGCCGGCGGATTGATATGTATTGATAATGTCTGCATTTCACCATGTTTTTGACGCCGCCGCCATTATGTATCAGCCTTGTGAGCGCGGGAGGTAAAGTGCCATGTCCGGTGTCAAACTTGCATACAAAGCACTTGGTATCAAAAAATAGGTTTTGGGCGAGGTGTTAGTGGAATGCAGGGAGACATGACTTATGATGTTTGAAGAACGGAAAAGCTTGAGCCGTTTTTTTCATGATTGCCTGTATAGGTCTTCATATGTCATTCCGGTCAGAGCCTTCCCACCTGAAGTAACAGCCTAAAATCACATCAATTGCATGATCGTTTCAAGAGCCGTATCCTATAAATGAAACAATAGATGCGGGCCGGAAGAATCGGATCGGCGCCCTGACTGGCAGGTCCGGGTAGGAAAAAGGATTGAAGCCGCTGACGGCTGGCAAACATAAATCAAATAAGAGGATAATTGCCATAAACCTTGAGAAAAAGTGGAGGAAATATGAAATGGAACTAGGGATCAGCACCTTTGTAGAAACAACCCCGGACATTAAGACCGGAAAAATCATCAGCCATGCACAGCGGCTGCGCGAGGTAGTTGAGGAGATCATCCTTGCCGATCAGGTGGGACTGGATGTGTTCGGTGTGGGTGAGCACCACCGTGAAGACTATGCGGCGTCTTCCCCCGCCGTCGTTTTGGCCGCAGCGGCGCCGCAGACGGAGAGAATCCGTCTGACAAGTGCAGTCACAGTGCTTTCATCTGATGACCCCGTCCGCGTTTTCCAGGATTTTGCGACGCTTGACGGGATTTCAAACGGACGGGCGGAAATCATGGCGGGTCGAGGGTCTTTTATCGAATCCTTCCCGCTGTTCGGCTATGATTTAGACGATTATGAAGAGCTGTTTGAAGAAAAACTCGATTTGCTGTTGGCGCTGCAAAAGTCGGAAAGGGTGACGTGGAGCGGCAAGCATCGCCCCGCCATTCAAAACCTTGGCGTCTATCCGCGGCCAGTGCAGAATCCGTTGCCTGTATGGATCGGAAGCGGCGGCAACCAGGAATCCGTCGTTCGCGCGGGGCTGCTCGGTCTGCCGCTCGTTCTGGCCATCATCGGGGGAAGTCCGCAGCACTTTGCCCCGCTTGTCCAGCTTTATTACAAAGCGGCGGAGCATGCAGGTCACGATGTATCAAAGCTTGCCGTAGCTTCCCATTCACACGGCTTTATTGGAGAGGATACGGAGACGGCCGCAGATCAATTTTTCCCGTCGACTCAGCAGGCGATGAACACGCTCGCCAGGGAGCGGGGCTGGGGACCGTACAGCCGCTCCAGCTTTGATGCTGCGCGGAGCTTTGAGGGAGCGCTTTATGTAGGGGACCCTCAGACGGTGGCGGAAAAAATCATCCATCTGCGCAAACATGTGGGAATCACAAGATTTATGCTGCATGTCCCGGTCGGTACGATGCCTCACGACGATGTCATGAAAGCGATCGAGCTTTTTGGAAGAGAGACGGCGCCGCGCGTCAGGGAGGAAGTCTCCCGCTGGGAGGCGTCGCAGAGAACCTAAAGAATAAACGGCCCGGACATTTTGCGGGCCGTTTTTATTTCATGTAATGCTTTTTGAAATCGGGATGAATTGAAAATTTGCGGCGCAGATGGATCAGGTTTTCACCAAAACTTTCCTCCAAAACATCTCTATGCTTCTCCAAGATTTCCATGAGGTACAGATCATGAATCATCACTTCCGTAATCGGCATGACCAAGCCCACATGCATCGTCCAGGCCGCGCGGCTGTCTTTGCCCTGCGAGACAATGCCGGCAACGACTTCGGAATCATCAACACTCAAAACAAGCCATCGTCCGTCATACTCTTCTGTTATTTCCCGGCTGCTGTCATGCAGATAAACATCAGCGAAATCAGCTTCAATTTCTCCATATGCAATAATGGTGACGATGACGCCATTGTTTGCCGCCTCGCTCAGGTCGGGCTCCAAATCCGGAAAGTCCTCTTTCCATATTTCCAGGAGAATTCTTTTTTGGGCTGAGGATATACACGTCTTAACCTTGTCGAGTATTTCGGTTCGCCCGGTGATATTCCAAATATTTTCCCGATCATTTGCGGAACGCGCAAATTTCTCAAAATATTTTTCTGCCTGTTCAAACGTCTCCTCCGCTTTCTGTCTGCGGTTTTTGATCAGATCCTTGGCAGGAACGGGAATGTACTGCGGGGTGTTGCCATAGCTTACAAAAATATCGCCGCGAATCACGAGGCTCTCCAACACTTCGTATATTTTCGAACGCGGTACACCTGATTTTTTTGCCACCGCATAGCCTGTCAAAGGCGATTCTTCCAAGAGCGCGAGATATGCTTTCGATTCATATTCGGTAAAGTTCAGGTTTTTCAGTATGTCTAAATTCTTCATACATCCTCCAGCCTCAAAAAATAGTCGCTACCTTTGTCACTCATATTTTGCTTCATGTATTGATTTATTTCAAGGGCGCTGATACACTTTTTATAAGTAGTTACTAAGGTAGTCACTATATGAAAAGGTATGGAGGGAGACATCTGATGGATAGCCTGCTGTCATACATATCGATCGCCGCCATGATGGTGGTGATTCCCGGAGCTGATACGATGCTCGTTGTGAAAAACACGCTTCGATACGGCCCGAACGCCGGACGCTGCAATGTTCTCGGCTTGGCGACGGGACTGTCGTTCTGGACGCTGATTGCCGTTTTCGGTTTGGCGGTTGTCATTGCGAAGTCGGTGTTTCTGTTCAATGCAATCAAATACTTGGGAGCGGCTTATTTAATTTTCTTAGGTGTCAAAAGTTTTTTTGCTAAAAAGATGTTTTCTTTGGAGGACATGAAAGCCGACAACAACAAACCTGGCCATTCTTCCAAGCGGCATTATAAAGATTCGTTTATGCAAGGGTTGTTCAGCAATGTTCTGAATCCGAAGACTGTTTTGGTCTATATCACGATCATGCCTCAATTTATCAATTTAAAGGAAAGCGTCAACCAGCAGTTAATTATTCTCGCATTCATTCTAACCTTGATGGCTGTATTTTGGTTTCTCATCCTCGTCCATCTGATTGATTACGCGAAAAAATGGCTGAGAAGCGTGAAGTTCCAGAAGGTCTTTCAAAAAGCCGCCGGTTTGGTGCTGGTGGGGTTTGGCATCAAAACAGGGTTGGATTGAATATCCCCCAAAATCATGATAAGGAGTGAGCATGACAGCTCACTCCTTTTGATGTAATGAAGCCCGGCCAACCCTGAACGGGAAGCAAGAGACGATATGAATCGTTTCAACCCCTCGCCGCAAAAATCTGAAATGTCACACCGAATGGGTCAGTGACAATCGCGTAGGCTGGGCTGAAATATACATTTTGGAGTTCAAGCTTGACTTCTCCCTGCTCCCGGAGCTTGTCATACAGCCGCTCAGCCGTTTGCGCGTCACCGACCGTGATGCAGATGGAGATTTGACTGCCGCTTTGAAAAGGCACCTCCGGGATCATATCAGCGATCATCAAGCTGGCCCCGCCGAAGTTTAGGACAGCATGGGCAATCAGATCTTGTTCCTCTTCCTTAAAATTCTTCGCCTCATCCGCGGGACCTTCACCAAATGTCTGCTGGAATTTTACTTCAGCATCGAGCACTTCCCGATAATATTCAATCGCTTCCTTTGCTCTCCCGTTCATCAGGATATAAGGGGTGAATTGCATTTCCATCTTTAAAACATCTCCTTTTTCGTTGATTTAAGGTAATTGTATATTATAATGGTGACAACTTATGTCATGGTTAAACACTTTGGGAGGTTCTAAATGTCAAAAGCGAAAAGATTAAATGAAATGATCATGATGGTCAATCGAAAAAAACGGTTTACGGTCGGGGAATTGGCGCAGGAATTCGGAGTGTCAAAAAGAACCGTTCTCAGGGATCTGCAAGAGCTTAGCGAGATGGGTGTGCCCCTTTATTCAGAAACGGGGCCCCATGGCGGCTATCAGGTGTTAAGTGAAAGAATTCTTCCTCCCATCGCCTTGAGCGAGAACGAAGCGATCGCCATCTTTTTTGCGATCCATGCACTGAGGCACTATATATCCCTGCCGTTTGATGCACAGTATGCTTCAATCAAGAAAAAATTTTACTTGAATCTCGCCGGCGATATTCGGGATGCGATTGACAGCATGAAGGACCGCGTCGATTTTTATACGGCTTATGAGCAAAAAGAAGAAATTCCGTTTTTAAGGGTGCTATTGGAAGCGGCGGTTCAGCAAAAGGTCTTAATCATCAAATATCAATCAAATGATGTGACAAACGAAAGAAAAATTCAGCCGATCGGCATCTATGCGAATCACGGCAAATGGTATTGTCCCGCTTATTGCTTTTTAAGAGAGGATTACCGTATGTTCAGATGCGATCGGATGATATTTGCCGAACTTGATGAAAATACCGATCCGATGGACTTGTCAAACATCAATTTAAAAAACCGTTTTTCGGTTTTATCCCTTCCTCCGAAGATGCTGGAACTATCCGTGGAATTGACGAAACAAGGCGTAGAGCGGCATGGATCCCTGGAATGGCCGCATCTTGAACTGCATGTCAGAAAAGACGGTTCCGGAACACTGTCAGGTTTGATTGCGTCAAAGGATATTGACTTTTTTGCGGATTATTTCATTTCATTTGGCCGGGAAGCGGTCATTCAAAAACCATCACAGCTAATCGAAAAGATGAAGAAAACATTATTTGACATGTTGAACCAATATACAAATGGAGACTCCGTTCCGACTGCTCACTAAGATCGCTAATATGGCAATGCTTGCGGCCGAAAACAGCGTGTCAGCAATCATTCGTCAGACAATACGCCGTCATCATTCAGATCGCCATCACCATTTTCATATTCTGTATTAAAGCCAGAAGCATCTGATCTTGCAAAATAGGACACTCTCAGATTTCTGAGGGTGTCTTATTTTTGCCGAATAATGAAATTTTTACCCAAAAAAGTTGACGGGGCATTTAAAAGCCGGTATCATTACAAATGTGATATAAATATTACATTTATGTTACAAAAGAAAATGATATGTTACGATTTTTAAAGGAGATTGACAAAGGAGTATGCTCATGAAAAAAGCAATAGCCATATTGGGGTTTCTTGTGCTTACAGCCTCGCTGCTATTTATGATCAATAAAGGATCATCTCAAATAAATGCTGCTAAAAACAGAAAAGCTGCAGTTCACACAGAACTATACAACAATATCGATTCTTTATCATATCCGGTGTTCAGCGGCTTAAAAGCCCGTGATGAAAAGCTGGTCCATGATGCGATCGAGCTTCATATGAAAGCCTCATTCAAGGAATACGAAAAGGTGAAGAAAGAGAAGGGGGAAGATGGCGAGGAAAGCGCCTATGAAACGTCCTATAAAGTCAAATACAACGAAGGCGGCAAACTGAGCTTTTTAATCTACAACTACCAATATACCGGCGGAGCGCACGGGATGTATACCGTCACATCCTACAACTATGATTTGAACAAGCATCAGCAGGTGCTCCTGACCGATCTTTTAAACAATCAAGCTAAAATCGAGAAAGCCAAAAACTATATTTACAGCTATATAACCGAACATGCGGACCGATTTTATTCTGACATTCAAAAGAGTGATATCAGCTTAGACGAAAATACTGCTTTCTACTATACAAACAGCGGAATTTCCATTGTATTTCAGCAGTATGATATCGCGCCTTATGCTGCTGGGAACCAGGAAATCAAGATTCCTTCTTCATTTTTATATTAGCCTTGGTGTGTTAGCAGACATCCGGCAGGAGACGCGAGCAAAAGATTTTGATAAATACAGGAGAGTGAAAAGCGATGTCTGGCAAACGGTCATGGCGATGGATCAATGTATTGATTTTTTTAGCGATATTCATAGGTTTTGCGGGGTACTCTTTCAACCATGTGTCAAGCAATGAAGAGGCCCCTCCCCCTAAGCCGAAAAAAGACCCAGATTATTCGGATATCGAGATCGGATCATTCGTCAGCGACAGTGAACAAGAGAGATATGCGATCCATTACCCCATCTTTCATATCAAAGCGATCGATGACAAGCTGAAAGGCTATGTCAAAGATGAACTGAGCCGCTTCAAAAAAGACAGCGCAAGTGCGCGGTCTCGGAATGAAGACGGTCCGTTCGAATTGAATATCAAGTATAAGATTGTCTATTACACAAAACAAACGGCTGCAATTGTGCTGAATGAATACATAGAAAGCGGCGGAGCGCCGGGAAAAACGACCATCAAAACGTTCAACGCCGATTTGAAGCAAAAAAAATGTCTCGCACTTCATGACCTTTTTATAGATGATGCCGGGTTTTTGAACAGAATTTCCGGCATTGTCTATCAACAATTGAAAAATGACCATCCCGCAGCTGATGATGCACTGCTGAAAAAAGGGACAAGCCCCCTTGAACAAAACTTCAGCCGTTTCGCCTTGCTTGAGAACGACATCGAATTCTATTTTGGCAAGGAGCAAACAGGTGTTGAGCAGTCTGTTAAAATCAAAAAAGAATGGTTGAAAGATATATTAAAAGATCAATATCGAGAAGGAAAAAAGAATCGCGTTGATAACAAGCAAAAGCAGGAGGCCATCCCTCTGCCAAAAGAAGCGAAAGTCAATCCTGATGAAAAAGTGATTGCCCTGACATTTGACGACGGCCCGAACCCGTCTTCAACAAACAAAGTATTGGATGCTTTAAAGAAATATGAAGGGCATGCGACATTTTTCGTGCTGGGCAGCAGAGCTCAAGTCTATCCGGAAACGATCACAAGGATGATGAGAGAAGGGAATGAAGTCGGCAATCACTCGTGGGATCATCCATTGTTGACGAGGCTTACGAATGATAAGGCATATAAGGAAATCGACGACACACAGCAGGTGATTGAAAACATTAGCGGTCACACACCGACCCGCTTAAGGCCGCCCTACGGCGGTGTGAATGACTCCGTCCGGGGACTGACGGGGCTCTCCATCACGCTTTGGGATGTTGATCCTGAAGATTGGAAGGTCAAAAATAAGCAAAAAATCGTCAATCGTGTGATGAGTCAAGCTGGAGATGGAAAAATCATCCTGATGCATGATATTTATCAAACGTCCGCCGATGCTGCCGAGGAGATTATCAGAAGGTTGAAGCGGCAAGGCTATCAATTGGTGACTGTTTCACAGCTGGAGAAAGTGAAAAAGCAAAGGGAACAATGAAAGTGCTGCAGCGGCACTTTCTTTTTTTTAGCAAAATATAGGGAAAATGATATTTGTTAAATATTCTAAAAATTTGTAAAATGACTTTTGTGATTAAACAGGCTGTAAAATGAAAGGAGAGAAAAAATGCTGGGAAAAAACAAACGGTTTTTCACATGGATGGTTTCGTTTTTCGTCACGCTCATGTTCCTGGTTCCGCCGCCTAAAGCAAGTGCGGAAAGCATTAACGGCACATTGATGCAGTATTTTGAGTGGTATTTGCCCAATGATGGCCAACATTGGAAGCGTTTACAAAACGACGCGGCATATTTATCAGATC
Organism: Bacillus sp. HSf4; assembly: GCF_029537375.1. Lineage (NCBI taxonomy): Bacteria > Bacillati > Bacillota > Bacilli > Caryophanales > Bacillaceae > Bacillus > Bacillus sp. HSf4. The sequence continues at coordinate 726,252 of NZ_CP120679.1, forward strand.
TCGGCGTCACCGCTGTATGGATTCCGCCGGCCTACAAGGGAACGAGTCAGTCTGATGTCGGTTATGGCGCCTATGATTTGTATGATTTAGGAGAGTTTCAGCAAAAAGGGACGGTGCGAACGAAATACGGAACAAAAGGTGAGCTTCAATCTGCGATCGGCAATCTTCATTCCCGTAATATTCACGTCTACGGGGATGTCGTCATCAATCATAAAGGAGGAGCTGATGGGACGGAAGACGTCACCGCTGTTGAAGTCAATCCGGGGGACAGGAATCAGGAAACGTCCGGGGAGCAGCGAATCAAAGCGTGGACAGCGTTTCATTTTCCAGGACGCGGAAGCACCTACAGCGGTTTTAAGTGGCATTGGTATCATTTTGATGGAACAGATTGGGACGAGTCCCGGAAATTGAACCGCATCTATAAGTTTCGTGGAGAGGGCAAGGCATGGGATTGGGAGGTTTCAAGCGAAAACGGCAACTATGACTACCTGATGTATGCTGATATTGATTACAACCATCCCGATGTCGTGGCAGAACTGAAAAAATGGGGAACATGGTATGCCAATGAACTGAACTTGGACGGTTTTCGGCTCGATGCCGTGAAACATATTAAATTTTCATTTTTGCGGGATTGGCTGAAATCAGTCAGGGAATCGACGGGGAAGGATATGTTTGCGGTAGCTGAGTATTGGCGGAATGACCAGGGCGCCCTTGAAAATTACTTGAAGAAAACCGATTTTCAACATTCGGTATTCGATGTTCCGCTCCACTACAATTTGCATGCCGCATCATCGCAAGGGGGCGGCTATGATATGAGGCAATTGCTGAACGGTACTGTCGTATCCAAATATCCGGAAAAGGCGGTCACATTTGTTGATAATCATGATACACAGCCTGGACAATCGCTTGAGTCCACTGTCGAACCATGGTTTAAACCGCTTGCCTATTGTCTCATTATGACAAGGAAGTCCGGCTACCCGCAGGTTTTCTACGGAGATCTGTATGGGACAAAGGGTTCTACATCACGGGAAATTCCAGTGCTTAAAAACAAACTCGAGCCGATTTTAAAAGCGCGCAAACATTATGCATATGGCGCCCAGCACGACTATTTCGACCATCATGATATCATCGGCTGGACGAGGGAAGGTGACAGTTCGATTCAGAAGTCCGGTCTAGCTGCATTAATAACAGACGGACCCGGCGGATCAAAGCGTATGTATGTCGGACGTGAGAATGCGGGTGAAACGTGGTATGACATCACGGGGAACCGTTCAGACTCCGTCGCGATCGATTCGAACGGCTGGGGAGAATTCCGTGTGAACGGCGGTTCGGTTTCCATTTATGTTCAGAGGTAGAAAGAGAATGGGGCAGATTTCCTTGAGGAAATCTGCTTTTTTATTTCCCGTGTTTCATAAAATCCCGCTGATTCCATCTTATAATATTGTTATCAGTTCCGAAAATCGGATTGCTGACAGTTTGAATAGCTCAAAAATAAGGCGGGGATAAAATGGCAACATTGTCGGATGTGGCAAAGAGAGCAAATGTATCAAAAATGACGGTGTCGCGGGTGATCAATCATCCTGAGACGGTGACGGATGAATTGAAAGAGCTGGTCCATTCCGCGATGAAAGAGCTGAACTATATACCAAACTATGCGGCAAGGGCGCTCGTGCAAAACAGAACACAGGTTGTAAAACTATTGATTTTAGAAGAAATGGATACGACAGAACCTTATTATATGAATCTATTGACTGGTATCAGCCGGGAGCTGGACCGCCATCATTATGCATTGCAGCTTGTAACAAGGAAATCTCTCAACATCGGCCAATGTGACGGCATTATCGCCACAGGCTTGAGAAGGGCGGATTATGAAGGGCTCATCAAAGCATTTGAAAAACCGGTCGTCGTGTTCGGCCAAAATGAAATGGGCTATGATTTTATCGATGTGAACAATGAAAAAGGAGCGTTTATGGCAACCCGCCATGTCATCGGGCTGGGGGCGCGCGATGTTGTCTTTTTCGGTATTGATTTGGACGAACCTTTTGAACGATCAAGGGAGAAAGGCTATTTAGAGGCGATGAAAGGATGCTCAGGCCAGGCGAATATTGTCCGGATGGAAAACAGTTCGAAAAAAGCTGAACGCTGTGCGAGAGAAGTGCTGCCAGCCTTGGGCAGTCCGGCTGCGGTCGTCTGCGCTTCCGATCGAATCGCGATCGGCGTGATCCGGGCGGTGCAGGCGCTTGGCAAAAGAATACCGGAAGATGTTCTGGTCACCGGGTTTGACGGTGTTTTTCTTGACCGCATCTCTTCGCCCCGCTTGACAACGGTCAGACAGCCTGTGGTCGAAATGGGTGAGGCTTGTGCGGCAACTTTGCTGAAAAAAATAAATGAGGACGGCGCCGTCCAGGGCAATCAATTTTTTGAGCCGGAGCTCATCGTGCGCGAGTCGACTTTGTAAGCGTCTCATTCTGTTACCGTTAACAAGCTGAAAATGATTGTTCCTCAGATTTCACCATGATAATTTCAACATATGAAATGGAAAAGGGGGAGTCATGATGGAGTATGCAGCGATTCATCATCAGCCGTTCAGCTCTGATGCTTATGCTTATGACGGGAGGAGAGTGCATATTAAGATCCGCACCAAAAAAGGCGATGCCAAGCAGGTCCGCCTCATCTGGGGAGACCCTTATCAATATGTGGAAGAAAAAGGAGTCGGCAGGTGGGCGGCAGAGGAGATGCAGATGAAGAAAATCGCCGCGACAGATTTGCATGATTATTGGTTTGCGGAAGTGGCGCCGCCGTATCGGCGCCTGCAATATGCTTTTGTACTAACAGACGCTGATCATGAAGACGTCTTTTACGGCAGCTCAGGCGTACATCCATATCATGAAAAAACGCTTGAGACGATCCAGCACTTTTTTAAATTCCCATTTGTCCATGAGGTCGATGCGTTTCAAGCACCTGAATGGGTCAAATCAACGATTTGGTATCAAATTTTTCCGGAGCGCTTTGCCAACGCTAGAGACGACCTATCACCGGAAAACGTGCTGCCGTGGGGAAGCAAAGAGCCCGGTGTCAATGATTTTTTCGGCGGGGATTTGCAGGGAATCATCGATAAGCTTGATTATTTGGAGGATTTGGGTGTGAACGGCATCTATTTGACGCCGGTTTTTTCCGCACCTTCCAATCATAAATACGATACATTGGATTATTACACCATCGACCCGCATTTTGGGGATGCCGAGCTTTTTCGCACATTGGTCGACGGCCTTCATCAGCGGGGGATGAAGATCATGCTGGATGCCGTTTTTAACCATATTGGCAGCGCGTCGATGCAGTGGCAGGATGTTTTGAAAAATGGTGAGCAATCCCGCTACAAGGACTGGTTCCATATTCATTCCTTTCCTGTCAAAGAAGACAATTATGATCGTTTTGCCTTTACGCCGGACATGCCGAAACTGAATACGGCCAATCCGGAAGTCCAGGCATATCTGCTCGATATCGCGCTGTATTGGATTCGCGAATTTGACATCGACGGCTGGCGCTTGGATGTGGCCAATGAAGTGGATCACGCTTTCTGGAAGACATTCCGGCAAGCGGTAACCGCTGAAAAGCCCGACGTTTATATTTTAGGAGAGATCTGGCATCAGGCCGACCCTTGGCTTAGAGGAGACGAATTTCACGCGGTGATGAATTATCCTTTCACAGAGCCGATGATTGAATATTTTGCGGATCGCCGCATGACTGCCTCGCAAATGGCGAGCCGCCTCAACGCGCATTTGATGAGCGGAATGCAGCAGGTCAATGAATCGATGTTTAACCTGCTTGACAGTCATGATACAAAACGGATTTTGACAAGGTGCGGTGATGATGAGAAAAAGGTGCGGTCTTTATTGGCGTTTATGTTTGCCCAGACGGGTTCGCCATGCATCTATTACGGTACGGAAATCGGCCTTGACGGGGGAAATGATCCATTATGCCGGAAGTGCATGATATGGGAAGTAGAAAAGCAAAATCAAGCGATGCTTAAGTTTATGAAGCGGCTCATCGCTTTGCGAAAACAGGAGCATCAACTCCTGACGTATGGAAGACTTGAGTGGGACATCCTTGATGATCAACACGATTTTTTCAGCTTTTTGCGGACTGACGGCGAGAGAAAATTGATTTATTTCTTTAATCAGGGGACAGCGGCCCGCCATGTCAGTTTAAAAGATTTGGAGATCAACAGCGCTTGGAAAATCTATGATGCCTGGACAGAGAAGACGCTTAACCACAGTGATGAGATTGCCGTTCATCCGGGAGAATTTTTTATTTTGGGCGCGGGGTAAATTCTGTTACCGGTAACAATCGTGAAAGCTATTGTAACCGCTTTCGGAAGCGCCTTACAATTGGATTAGATTCTTGATAGGAGGGGGAAAAAGATGACACATTTCAAAAAAGGTTTTGCCTTAATGCTGGCCTCAGTCCTGACATTCGGCCTTTCCGCCTGCTCGGGTTCAAAAGAAGCGGCAAGCTCTGATGGGAAAAAGGTGCTGACGGTGTCTGTTGAAGAAACATATAAAGAATATGTTGAAAGCATCAAAACAGATTTTGAGAAAGAGAATGATGTGAAGGTAAAGATTGTTGAAAAACCGATGTTTGATCAGCTGGAAGCACTTCCTCTTGATGGACCGGCGGGCAATGCGCCTGATGTCATGCTCGCGGCGTACGACCGTATCGGCGGTCTTGGACAGCAGGGGCACCTGCTCGACATCAAACCGTCCGACACGAAAAGCTTTGCTGAGAAAGACATGCGCCAGGTGACGATCGACGGGAAAATTTACGGCATTCCGCTCGTCATTGAAACGCTTGTCTTATATTACAACAAAGACTTGTTAAAAACGCCGCCGAAAACATTTCAGGACCTTGAAAAGCTTACGGATGATCAGCGGTTTGCCTTCGCTTCGGAAAAAGGAAAATCAACCGCATTTCTGGCGAAGTGGACCGATTTTTATATGTCATACGGCTTGCTGGCCGGATATGGCGGATATGTGTTCGGCAAAAATGGTGCCGATGCCAAAGACATCGGCTTGAACAACAAAGGATCTGTAGAAGGTGTGGAGTACGCGGAAAAATGGTTTAAAACATATTGGCCGAAAGGCATGCAGGACAATTCGAGCGCCGACGATTTTATTCAGCAGACCTTTATGGACGGCAAAGCAGCGGCAGTCATCGGCGGACCGTGGTCGGCCGCCAATTATAAAGAGGCCGGTTTGAACTACGGGGCGGTCAAAATTCCGACATTGCCAAATGGAAAAGAATATGCTCCGTTTGCCGGCGGGAAAGGCTGGGTGGCTTCAAAATATACAAAAGAGCCCGAGCTCGCTCAAAAATGGCTTGAATATGCGGCAAACGATCAAAACGCCTATGTTTTTTATGAAAAGACAAACGAGGTTCCGGCCAACTTAGCCGCGAGGATGAAAGCGGACAAGCAAAAAGATGAGCTGACCTCAGCCGTCATTCAGCAGTATGAAACTGCGACGCCGACCCCGAATATTCCGGAAATGGCCGAAGTATGGACGGGAGCGGAAAGCTTGATATTTGATGCAGCTTCCGGCAAAAAATCTGCGCAGCAGTCAGCGGATGATGCTGTAAAGGTCATGAAAGCAAATATTAAAGAGAAATATGTGAAATAAAGCGGCGGGTTAGCGTCCGGAAGAATAGAGGGCGAAAAACATGAACATAGACGACACACGTGCAAAACAAAGGCGAAAAGCGGGGCTTTTATCGATCATTCCAGGGGCCGGACAGATTGCCAATCGGCAGCTGTCAAAAGGAATCCTTTTTCTGGCCGTCACAGTGCTGTTTGCTTGTGAATTAGGGGTATTCGGCATCGACGCGCTGATCGGCTTATTGACTTTGGGAAGCGTCCCTGGGGAAGACCACTCGTTGTTTCTGTTGATAGAAGGCACTCTGCAATTGATTGTGACACTGATTTTTCTGATGTTCTACATCTTTAATATTTATGATGCGCAAAAAACGGCTGCAATGAAGGCGGCGGGATTGAAGGTCAGCCAAACAGCGCGGGACATGATCCGGAATCTGGGGGATAAAGGGTTCCCATATTTATTTACATTGCCGGCATATATCATGATGGTGTTTGTGATTATTTTTCCGGTCCTGGTCACCCTGTTTGTCGCGTTTACAAACTATGATTTTTACCATATTCCGCCTGCAAGCCTCATTGACTGGGTGGGATTTAAAAACTTCCTGAACGTCTTTTTCCTTGGCTCCTATCGGGAGACATTCTTCGATGTGCTGAGCTGGACCGTGATCTGGACGATCTGTGCGACAACACTGCAAATTGTCCTTGGCATCGTGACGGCCCTTATCGTCAATCAGGATTTTATTAAAGGCAGGCGGATGTTTCGAATCATCTTCTTGCTCCCGTGGGCTGTCCCGGCTTTTATTACGATCATGAGTTTTTCCAACATTTTCAACGACAGCATAGGCGCTATGAACGCGCAAGTCATTCCGCTTTTGAATCAGCTTCCGTTTGTGGAGCTTCCGGCAGCCCCGTGGAAAACCGACCCGTTTTGGACGAAGACGGCCCTGATTATGATCCAGACATGGCTTGGATTTCCGTACATTTATGTCATGGTAACAGGTGTGCTTCAGGCGATTCCGGGCGAGCTTTATGAAGCGGCAAAGATTGACGGTGCGTCATTTCTCCAGCGTTTTCGGCACATCACATTGCCGATGATTTTATTTGCGACCGCACCCGTGATGATCACCCAGTATACGTTTAATTTCAATAACTTTTCGATCATCTATTTGTTCAATGAGGGAGGACCGGGCAGCGCGGGAGCCGGTGCAGGATCAACCGATATTTTGATCTCCTGGATCTATAAGCTGACAACAGGCACCTCCCCGCAATATTCGGTTGCGGCCGCAGTCACATTGCTGATTTCTTTCATTGTCATCGGCGTTTCCCTGATTGCGTTTAAGAAATCGAATGCCTTTGGCAATGAGGAGGTCATGTAGATGAAGGGAATGTTCAAAAATGCGCGGACCGCAAGGATGCTGAACAAAATCTGGACCTATTTCTTTTTAGCGATGTTAAGCATTGTCATTATATACCCGCTGGTGATCACGGCATCATCTGCCTTTCGACCGGGAAATGTGGCCGCTTTCAAGCTCGATTTTTCGGGCCCGTGGACATTGGACCATTTTAGGCGGCTGTTTGCAGATACGCTTTATCCCAATTGGTACGGCAATACACTTGTGATCGCGCTGTCGGTCATGATTCTCCAGGTCACGATCGTGACGCTTGCCGGCTATACGTACAGCCGTTACAGGTTTCGCGGTAGAAAAAAAAGCCTTGTCTTCTTTTTGATTATTCAAATGGTGCCGACGATGGCGGCATTGACCGCTTTTTACGTCCTGGCGATGCTGATCGGCGCGCTTGACCAGTTCTGGTTTTTAACGGCGATCTATATCGGCGGGGGCATTCCGATGAACACATGGCTGATGAAAGGCTATTTTGACACGGTTCCGAGAGAAATCGATGAAGCCGCCCGGATCGATGGAGCGGGGCACTTGCGAATCTTTGCTTCGGTTGTTCTGCCCCTTGTCAAACCGATGCTTGCGGTGCAGGCGCTATGGGCGTTTATGGGGCCGTTCGGCGACTATTTGCTGGCAAAGTTTTTGCTTCGCTCTCCGGAAAGTCTGACCATCGCCGTAGGGCTGCAGTCGTTCATATCAAACCCGCAGCAGCAAAAAGTCGCGCTGTTTGCGGCAGGGGCGATCCTTGCGGCACTGCCGATCTGCATCTTGTTCTTTTTTCTCCAAAAGAACTTTGTGTCCGGGCTGACCACCGGCGGAACGAAGGGATGATCCGATGGGAAATCTGCAACATGACCGCTTGATCATTCGTTTCCTGAAAGCCGCGGCATCTCCGACAGGCGTCTGCCGCTACAGGAATACATTCAGCTGGCTGCACATCACCTTTTTATTTCTGTTTTTGAGCGGCTGCCTGATGGTGCCGTTTGCCGTTTCCTTCATGAAAATGGAGCGCTTCAATGTCGGACTTTTCATGCCGTCTGTTGTTCAAAAGAGTGATCAGGCATTTGCCGAACAATTAAAAGGATATCAATTCAGAAACGGAAAACTGACAGGCGGGGCCGATTTGTATCGGATAGAAAAAGGAGGCGCTTTGCTGGCGGTCGATCTGAAACACGAGGTTAAAACGAGCGGTGAAAATGGGCGCCTGAAGGTGGAAGGCTATCAAAACGCGATTGTTTTTCAGGCTGATCATCTGATCATCAGTGATCAAAACGGAACGGGTTTTTCCATCCGCTATGTGAAAGAGGATGTCCGGCTGAGTGATCTGAATGTCTTTGATTTAAAGACGTTGCTTGGAACATTGTGGTTTGCCCAATATAAGCCGATGATCATGATGCTGGCCTATTCGGTGATCTTCATCGTTGCGCTTTTTTTGACGGGAGTTCTCACCGGAGGCATCTGGATCACAAAAAAATCAAAAATGACCGGCATCGCGTCATTCAAGGAAGCAGCCGCGGCGGCGGTTTGCGGATCGGCGCTTCCGGCATTTGCCGCCGCGGTGTTCGGCATGATTCATTTTGATTTCATCGCCGTGCTGCTGATCTATTCGTGCAGCACCGCCTTGATGATTTCTTTCATCTTCCGGCATTTGTCCAAAACCCGCCATCAAAACGAAAATTTACAGTCAGGAGGAAATCATGGCAAATCAGCGGTTATTTGAGATTGATGAATGGAAAATCAAAACCAGCATATTTCATAAGGAGCATAATCGCCTCCAGGAAAGCTTGACTTCCTTGGCCAACGGCTATATGGGAATCAGAGGGAATTTCGAAGAAAGCTATTCAGGCGCAAGCCTTCAAGGCACATATATCGCAGGGGTGTGGTTTCCGGACAAAACGCGTGTCGGCTGGTGGAAAAACGGCTATCCGGAATATTTCGGAAAAGTGATCAATGCGATGAATTTGATCGGCATCGATGTCTATATAGACGGCGAAAAAGTCGACCTTTATGAAAACGAGATCGAATCGTTTGATTTAGAGCTCGATATGAAAGAAGGGATTTTGCGAAGAAGCGCTGTATTCCGCATTCAGGATAAAACGGTCAGAATTGCGTCTGAACGGTTTCTGAGCCTTGCCGTTCGCGAGCTCTGTGCGATTCATTACGAAGCGGAGTGCTTGACGGATGAGGCTGTCATCACGCTCATTCCTTACCTGGACGGGGATGTGAAAAATGAAGACGCCAACTACGATGAGCGCTTTTGGCAGGAAGAAGCGAAAGGAGCCAGTGCCCACCGCGGCCATTTAACAACAAAAACGATTGAAAACCCTTTCGGAACGCCGCGATTCACCGTTTCCGCCATGATGGCCAATGTGACGGAAGGCTTTAGCAGTGACAGCTATAAAACGGAGCGGATGTATGCGGAAAACCGCTACATCTATGAAATGAAGCCGGGAACAAAGGCTTCGCTGAAAAAATTGATCATCGTGACGACTTCCCGCGATTTCGAGGAAGCAGAGCTTCTCACAAAAGGCCGGGAGCTTTTGGACGGTGTGCTTCAGGAAGGGTATGAAGAAGCGAGGCGGAGGCACATCGCCGAATGGCAGGAAAGATGGCGAAAAGCGGATATTGAGATTAATGGGGATGATGAACTTCAGCAAGGAATCCGCTACAACATATTTCAATTGTTCTCGACTTACTACGGGACGGATGCACGCTTGAATATCGGACCGAAAGGATTGACAGGCGAAAAATACGGAGGTGCGGCATATTGGGATACGGAGGCCTACGCCGTACCGATGTATTTGGCGACCGCCGATCCTGAAGTGACGAAAAACCTGCTGTTGTACCGCTACCGCCATTTGGAGGCTGCCAAACGAAACGCGGCAAAATTGGGGCTGAAAGGGGCTCTTTACCCGATGGTGACGTTTGTCGGTGATGAATGCCACAATGAATGGGAAATCACCTTTGAAGAAATCCATCGGAACGGTGCGATTGCCTATGCGATCTACAACTATGTCAATTATACGGGCGACCGCGATTATATCGAAGCGTACGGGATCGATGTGCTCGTGGAAATCAGCAGGTTTTGGGCAGATCGCGTTCATTTTTCAAAGCGGAAAAACAAGTACATGATCCATGGTGTAACAGGACCGAATGAATACGAAAACAATGTTAACAACAACTGGTATACAAATGTGATCGCAGCTTGGACGCTTGAGTATACGCTTGAAAATCTCGGCAGCATTTCAGCGGAAAAACGCCGCCGGCTCGGTGTGTGCGAAGATGAATTTGAGCTATGGAGAGATATCATCGAGCGGATGTACTATCCGTACAGTGAAGAACTTGAGGTTTTCCTTCAGCATGATACGTTTTTGGATAAAGAGCTGCAATCGGCGGATGAATTGGATCCGGCTGATCGGCCGCTCTATCAGAATTGGTCATGGGACAAAATTCTCCGCTCCAGTTTTATCAAACAAGCGGATGTCCTTCAAGGCATTTATTTGTTCAACCACCGTTTTACATTGGAAGAAAAACGGCGCAATTTTGCGTTTTATGAACCGATGACCGTCCATGAATCAAGCCTTTCCCCTTCTGTCCACGCGGTGCTTGCCGCTGAACTGAAGATGGAGGAGAAGGCGCTTGAGTTAACGAAACGAACAGCCCGCCTTGACCTTGACAATTACAACCGTGATACAGAAGAAGGCCTTCACATCACATCGATGACGGGAAGCTGGCTGGCCATCGTCCAGGGGTTTGCGGGAATGCGCACCGCGAATGAGACGCTGTCGTTTGCTCCGTCTTTGCCGAAGGAGTGGGAAAGCTATTCGTTCCAGATCAATTACAGGGGACGGCTGATCCGTGTGATGACGGCGGAAAAAAGCGTCGTCTTTGAACTGTTAAAAGGCGAACCGCTGCAGATGATGGTCTGCCAGGAACCGATTCTCTTGAGCGGACGCTACGAAAGGAGGATGGATGATGAGTGAATGGTGGAAAGAGGCTGTCGTTTATCAAATCTATCCGCGCAGCTTTTTTGACGCAAACGGCGACGGAATCGGCGACTTGCAGGGAATCATTCAAAAACTGGACTATATCAAACACCTCGGCGCAGATGTGATCTGGCTCTGCCCGGTGTTTGACTCCCCGCAGGATGACAACGGCTACGACATCAAGGACTACAGAAATATGTACGAAAAGTTTGGAACGAACGAGGATATGTTTCAGTTGATTGATGAGGTTCATCAAAGAGGAATGAAAATCATCATGGACCTGGTCGTCAACCATACATCTGACGAGCATGCCTGGTTTGCCGAGAGCCGCAAATCGAAGGACAATCCTTACCGCGATTATTATTTTTGGCGGGACCCCGCACCGGACGGAGCGGAGCCGAATAATTGGGGATCGATCTTTTCGGGGTCGGCGTGGGAATATGATGAGCGGACAGGGCAGTATTATTTGCACTACTTTTCGAAAAAACAGCCTGATTTAAATTGGGAAAATGAAGCCGTCCGCCGGGAAGTGTATGATTTAATGAAATTTTGGATGGATAAAGGTGTTGACGGCTGGCGGATGGATGTCATCAGCTCCATTTCCAAATACACCGATTTTCCGAACTATGAGACAGACGAGAATCGCTCTTATGTCGTCGGCCATTATCATGCAAACGGCCCCCGCCTTCATGAATTTATCCAGGAGATGAATCGTGAAGTGCTGTCGCATTATGATTGCATGACGGTCGGGGAAGCAAACGGATCTGATATTGAAGAGGCGATCAAGTACACGGACGCAAGCAGGCAAGAGCTGAACATGATCTTTACATTTGAACATATGGACATTGATACAGAGCAACATTCGCCAAATGGGAAATGGCAGCTGAAGCCGTTTGATCTGATTGCTTTAAAAAAGACGATGGCACGCTGGCAGACCGGGTTGATGAATGTCGGCTGGAACACGCTCTATTTTGAAAATCATGATCAGCCAAGGGTGATTTCCCGCTGGGGCAATGACGGAAAGCTCAGAAAACAATGCGCCAAAGCGTTCGCCACGGTTCTTCACGGGATGAAGGGAACGCCGTTTATTTATCAGGGCGAGGAAATCGGCATGACAAACAGCGAGATGCCGCTCGAGGTGTATGATGATCTCGAAATCAGAAACGCTTATAGGGAGCTTGTCATCGAAAACAAAACAATCTCGGAGGAAGATTTTCTAAAAGCCGTTGGCAAAAAAGGCAGAGACCACGCAAGAACGCCGATGCAATGGGACGACAAGCAGCACGCGGGATTTACGACGGGAAAACCATGGCTTCCGGTCAATTCCCGCTATCAAGAAATCAATGTGCAAGAATCCTTGAATGATCAAGATTCGATTTTCTATTATTATCAGAAGCTGATTCGGTTGCGCAAGCAGTACAAGAGTATCGTTCACGGAGATTTTCAGCTTTTGCTCGAAGATGATCCGCAAATCTTTTCTTATATCCGCCAATATCAAGGAGAAAAGCTTTTCGTCGTCGCGAATTTGTCGGAGGAGGAGGCAGTGTTTGAAGCACCGCCGGAGCGGCTTGCTGAACGGTGGGACGTTCTCCTTTCCAACTACTCGAGGCAGCAGGCTGACATGAGGAAGATTTACCTGAAGCCCTACGAAGCCTTGATGTGCATCAACGATACAAAGGAACACGGATCATGAAAGCGGTCATCTTTGATTTGGACGGAGTGATCACAGACACGGCGGAGTATCATTTTCTCGCTTGGAAACGCATCGCCGAACAGCTGCATATTCCATTCGACAGAAGCTTTAATGAAAGCTTGAAAGGAATCGGCCGGGAAGAGTCGCTGGAAAAGATGCTGGATCATGGCGGTGTGGCGGAAAGGTATGCAAAGGCAGAGAAACAAGCTCTGTTGGCCGAAAAAAACCGATATTATCAAACGCTGATCGAAAACATTGGGCCGGAGCAGCTTTTGCCCGGGATCGGGCGGCTCGTCCGCGATCTGAAAGCCGCAAAGATCAAGGTTGCTTTAGCATCATCAAGCCGCAACGCTCCCGCGATATTAAAACGCTTGAAAATCGCGGATGACTTTCACGCCGTCGTTGACCCGGCTGCTCTTGCGAAGGGAAAACCCGATCCTGAAATCTTTTTAACCGCGGCGGCGCTTCTCGGCGTCCTTCCGACGGAATGTGCCGCCATCGAGGATGCTGAGGCAGGCATCTCCGCGATCAAAGCCGCCGGGATGTTCGCGGTTGGCGTCGGTGATGAAAAAGCAATGCATGCGGCTGATCTGATTGTCCATGATACGCGTGATTTGTCGTTTAGGCTGCTCAATGAAGGATGGCGGCGCTCTCGATGTTGAAGGGGAATGAAGGAAGCAAAGAGAAGCATAAATGACGAAGAAAGACCGCTGTTTTCGGATCGTTTCCGGCCGGCGGTCTTTTTGACAAATGACTGGAAAGTAAATAAAAGTGAAGCGGTTCAACAGTCTCGAGACATTTCTCGCCCATACGGATGACCATCAAAGGGGTTGAAAGCTCTTCTCTTTATGGGAAGATCGGGAGCCTGTTTCAATGGCGAAAAAGACAAGACTGACGCAAAACGGCGTTACCGTCAATCTCGTTTTTAGACCGCAAAAAAGGTTATGCCTCATCTTGTATGGCGGCGCTCGAGCAAGGCGCTGTTTATATACCGATCAGGACAATCCGACTTCCAATAACATATATCAGGAGATCGGCTACCGGCCTGTGCTTTTGACGACAAACAGCCCCATCAAACATGATGAGGCTGTCTTTTAATTGTCGGTTTTCAATTTTACAAATGTCCGTTTGCCGGCAGGTTCAAGCCCTTTTTGTACAACGGTACAAAGAGCCGGCCGCTTTTGTTAATCCTTAACAAGCCCTCTGTGAATCAGTTTAATATGATCTCCTTTTTGCACGCTGTCATATTGTTTTTTCGATACGAGCACGGCTTGTTCTTTGCCGTTTTGATCCTCAACCAGCAGCCAGTATCTTTTTTCCCGCGGTTTTGCCAGCTCCTTTTCTTTGATTCCGGCGGTGTTGAGCACTTGTTTTTGTTCTGCTGTGTACCCGCCTCTGTGAAAGATCATCCAGTATGGAAAGTAATAATTCAAAAATGCTGAGCCTGCGGGATTTTGGTTCATTGTTTGCCTGACACTGCCTTTATAGAGCGCATTGGAAGGTAATGTTCTTTGCAGCGCGTTTTTGCTTGCGTGACTCCTGTTGGCTCCCTGTGTTCTCATATAGCTGCGCAAACTGTGATTGACCGACCCCGCGCGGCTTTTTGCAGCACTTTTCGCAGCTGAGCTTGACGTCTTCGTTCCCCCTGATGAACCATTGCTTGTGGCTGCCGCTGCCTGATGGCCCGGAAGCGGCATCAGCAAGGATAAGACAATCAGCAGAATCGCCTGTTTCTTCATCGCTTGTCATCACTGCTTTTTTGTTCAATTTTGTCCTTCACGACACCTTCCAGCGGTTCCTGGTCGTATTTTATGTATGGCGGACGGTAGATAAATGCTTCATCATCGCGAATTTTGATGTAGGGCTGTTCTATGTCTTCAATGTTTTCTACATAATTTTTGAATGTCTTTGTCTTTTGTTTCCCGTCTATTATATATGAGACTTTTAATAGCGGCGCTTTTTCAGATTTGCTGTCATTTAGATAATCAAACCATACGAGGTCATATTTTTTGATTGATTTGTCTTTGGCCACGTCCTGCGAACGGTCAGCACCGTCTTCAGAGCATCCTGAAATGATAAAAACAGCAAGCATGACGGCCATACCGAAGGCTAAACGTTTTGATCTTTTCATCATAATCATCCTATTCTATTTATTTTCACCTTTTGATACGAATCAATGAATCAAATAGTGTCATAAATTTTATAGGGGAATTGGATTATTTTCCATAGGATCAATGCGTAATATTTGCATTTTAAACGTAAACAAACTGTAAAATCCCATTTCTATGAAAAAAGGTATAATCTGAATGTCAGAAAAAAATCCCAGTTACGGAGGATATTTTTTATGAAGAAGATCGTGTTTTCTGTTTTCGTTTTAGCTGCAAGCTTCATTTTGGCATTCAATTTTACCGGTGAGGCAAGCGCTAAAACAAAGAAAGTCAGCGGATATATCACTTGGTACAATGGAGTGGGGAAAATCGGCGCTGACGGCAAAAGGCTCGGCCATTGGGACTGTGCCACAAAAATCGGCTTTGATGTTCCGAGAAAAGGCACGAAAATAAGAGCCTACTCAAAAGCGAAACCAAAAAAAGTAATCACTGTATATAAATACGATGTCGGCAGAATGCCGGGAGCCGTCTTGGATGTAAGCCCGAAGGCTTTCAGGGCTTTAGGATATCCGACAAGCAAAGGCAAAGTCAAAGGACATTACACCTATAAAAAATAAAAGCGGAGCAAGAAAACTTGTTTTCTTGCTTCTTTCCATTTGCGGAGGCAGACGATGAAAAAAATCGCAATCATTCTAGTGGCAGTGATCGCCTTAGCTGCGGGAGCTTACGCTGCCGTCTATTTTTCCTCTCCGAAAAAAGCGGAGCAGAAAACGGCAGGCACCGGTTCAAACCTGCTCGTTTCCTTTACAGATGAAAAGCTTGTGACTTCCTATTATGAAAATCAGAGGAAGCTCTATCAGGAAAAGATGACCGACTATCCGGCGATGGCGCTTGATCGGAAAAATCAAATGCTTTATTTCACAAACGCAAAAGACAGCAATATGCGCCGCTTGATCAGGCTTGACTTGAAATCGGGAAAAAAAACAACACTGCACAGAGGCGATGAGTATGTCGACGGGCTGAGCTTGTCCCCTGATGGCTCAAAGCTGTATATGCGCTACAATCTTCCGTCGGAAAGAAATTTTCATCTCGCCTCATTTGATGTGAAAAAAGGGAAATTTGCCGTTCTTTATCCGAAGCCGGACAACAAGGATGAAAGCGTCAGCTATTATCAATACAATCAACAAAACGGCCGGTTCGTTCTGCTTCATTATTCTGTCGAAGAGGACTATCAAAAAACCGATGAAGCGAATAGCAAAGGGGTTTCTCCCGAGCCGACGAATATGCGTATTTCTCTTGGGGATGAAAAAGGGAATCACACCGTCAAAACGGCCGCAAAATTTATCAATGACATCGCGATATCTCCTGAAGGAAAGACGATCATTTTCACGGAATCAGATGCTGACGGCGAAAAGGCGGCGATTGATGCGCTGGATGTGAAAACCGGAAAATATCAAGCCGTCATTTCCGATCAGCAGGCGTTCAAACTGATCGAGTCAGCTCAGCCGCAATTCTCAAAGGACGGGGAAAAAATCTATTTTCTTGCTGAGGCAAAAGATGCGAAGCTGCTGGAAGATGAAACGGGCAGTGAAGCTAAAGTCAGAACGATTTACTCCTATCATCTCAAAACAAAAGAAGTGAGAAAAGAATGGGAGAAACCAAATGGAATTATCAACGGCTTTACCGTTTTGGATTAACAGCGGACAACAGCCGGGGAGAACTTTTTAGACAGCCTCTGCCTGGCTGTTTTTTGTCATGGTTACGGCTGCCGTGCTTGTCCCAAAGCAGCCCGCATCCGAAGCCGTTTTTCTGCCGGAGAGCGTCACGGGTGTGAAAAGCTTCCGGCCGCAGCATTCGGATATATTGATATTTCATCATAAGGGAAGGGGTATAATGCCGTCAGCATCACAAACGGAAAAATCTTTCTGTTAAACCGTCGGAACCGTTTTCGCCGCGGAAACCCCGTGCTGCCATAGACCTGTTTTTCTTCGAGCACGTCTTCAGGCACAAGAACAGATGCTGCCTGAGAATTGCTCCCTTCAAGAATGCCGTGGATCAAACGGCCGTCCTTCATTCGCAAAACGACATGATAGTGCATATATTTGCGGCAAAGTTCGTGCAAAGACCTTTGATGGTGATGGGGCATAGAGGTCACTGCACCTTTTGGAAGATCCATGTTTTCATCCCCTTTTAGATGTATGATATTCACCTGTTGGATGAATGTTCCAAATGAGGACGGCAACTGAACATAAATTTTTCATTCACGATCATCATGTAAAGGATCGGCTTTTACAATCAGCTGTCAGCACTTCTTTCTGCGGCATTTGAAACGGTCGTCATCATCTGAATGACACTTTCTGGGCCTGCATTTAAAGCGAGAATCATCATCACCTGGATCGGGATCGGAATGATGGGTTCGTTTTGGGGTGCGCCCTTCAGCTAGGGCCTTTCTCTCACTTTGCCGTTCTGGGCTGTATGGATCGTAATTGTCATAGTAATCTTCATAACCGGACATTTTGCTCAGGTCACCGCCTTTTATTTAGGATATGATAATGTATTATAGGCGGGATGATTTTGCCTGTGCATTTATAATGGTTTGCTCTTGAAGCTCGTGAAAGACATGATTTATCATCCTTGGAATAGAGGATTTTTAGTAAAAATCGCTAATTCATATAAATATAGATTCGTTTTTTCCGAATGTTGTCTTAAATGTTGGGCGGACGGCTTGATATGATATGAAAGAAGCCGAGATGAATCAGAAACAAAGGAGAAATTTTTATGAAAAACAGCAGAAAAAAAGAGATATTATCTTGGGTGAAAACCCTTGTCATTGCCGGAATCATCGTTTTCATTTGCCGATATTTTTTGTTCACACCATCCACCGTCCTGGGGGATTCGATGTATCCGACTTTACAGGATGGAAACATGGTCATGGTCAGCAAAATCAGCGATATCAAGCGTTTTGACAAAATCATCTTTCATGCCCCTGATGCTGACGAAAACTATGTCAAACGGGTGATCGGCCTCCCGGGGGATACGGTCGAAATGAAGGACGATGTTCTTTATGTCAATGGAAAAGCTTATAATGAGCCGTATTTAAAGGAAAATAAGCAAAAGCTGACGGTTCATGAACATTTAACAAACAACTTCACACTAAAAGAATTAACGGGGAAAGAGAAAGTCCCGAAAGATCACTTTTTTGTGATGGGGGATAATCGCCAAAACAGCAGGGACAGCCGGTTTTTCGGATTTATCTCACATGACTCCGTTGTCGGCAAGGTTGAATTCCGCTATTTTCCTTTTAATGAAATCGGCGGGATAGAATAGGACGGGAAAAGACTTCTCATGATAAGCGGGAGGTCTTTTTGATTTGCTTAAAACTTCCATATGAGCAGGCCGTTTGAAGAAGTTGTCCCACAATGAAATAATGGAAGGAGAACCGAATGGAAAGGAGCATATTCAGATGAAAGTGTTGATTGTCGGTGCAAATGGACAAATTGGCCGCCTTCTGATCAGTATATTGAATGAAGACGGCGTGCATCAAGTCAGAGCGATGGTTAGAAATCAGGAACAGGCTGAAGAGCTGAAACAATCTGGAACAGAAGCCGTTCTTGCCGATTTAGAGGGGACAGTGGATCATATTGCACAAGCTGCAAAAGGATGTGACGCGATTGTCTTTACAGCCGGTTCAGGCGGAAAAACCGGCGCTGACAAAACACTGCTGATTGACCTTGACGGAGCTGTCAAAACGATTGAAGCCGCTGAAAAAGCGGGAATCAAACGGTTTATCATGGTCAGCACTTTGCAGGCTCACCATCGGGAAAATTGGAACGAAGCGCTCAAACCGTATTATGTTGCGAAGCATTATGCGGATCGAATTCTTGAAGACAGCGATTTAACGTATACGATCATCCGCCCGGGAGGCCTCCTAAATGAACCTGGCACAGGCAAGGTGAAAGCCGCTGAAAACCTTGATCGCGTCGCGATTCCTCGTGAAGATGTCGCCAAAACCATTGCAGCGGCGCTCACTGAAGAGCATACATACCGCCGTTCCTTTGATCTGACTTCAGGAGACACGCCTGTCGCTGAAGCGCTGAAAGCAATATAAAAAAACAGAGCCTGGAACCATTGGTTCCAGGCCTTTAACGAATGGGAATGTAGACTTTCATTCTCATATCATCCGGATAGGAAGATTGGCAAACATCAGTCACTTCAAAATCAGGTCCTTCTTTTCTTTCATAATTCGAATTCGGCAGCCATGTCCCATAAATGAATCTGCGTGTGTTTTGAACCGATGCCGACGGCCCCTTCACATCAAAAATGGCGTATTTACCTTCAGGAATTTTAAAATAAACCAGTGGCTCCGGGACTTCTTCCGCCGGGGCGTGAACGGCTTCTCCAATGATAAAAGAGAATTCCCCTTCATCTTGAAAGTTGCATGAAATCCCATATGACATACTTGGAGCAGCTTTATTCTGGATCTTTAAATAATATTCATTTTGTCCGAAATCAAAGTAAAATCCCGGAATCTCTTCGAAATATGTTTCATTGTTTAAGTTTGTCCGATATTCATATCCGATGATATGGATCTCGTCCAGATGCATGATCTTTGGTTTGGTCATGATCAGCTCTCCATTCATTTTGTTTTTGTAGTCGAGAAAGTTCATTTTCGCTTGATGGTCCAGCTTGACCTTTGCCTTGCGGTATTTGGCTGGAGTGATCCCGAAATAATGAGAGAACGCCCGGCTGAATGCTTCCTGTGATCCGTATTGGAAATCCATCGCGATGTCGAGGATGGGCCTGTCCGTTTCCAAGAGCGACACAGCGGCCTCAGACAGCCGCCGGTTGCGGATGTACTCTTTGACAGAGAAGCCGGAAATCGCCTGGAAAAGCCTTTGAAAATGAAATGGGGAAAAATACGATTTTGCCGCAATATCTATGATGTTTAATTCCTCTTGAAGATTTTCTTCGATAAAATAAACCGCTTTTTGAATTCGTTCATAATAGTCCATCGTCATACACAGCCTTTACCATTTGATTACTTTTATTGTACAAGATTACGTGTGGATTTTTTTGATGATTTGTGCTTTTTTAAAAAGCCTCCTGATGGGGAGGCTTTATCGTTGTTGCCGCGGGTCTTGGACTTCAAGCGGCCGCATCATATCGTAATCTTCATGCTCCAATATGTGACAGTGCCATACATATCGGCCGCTGTAGGGGCTGAAGGTGGCGATGATGCGGGTAACGGTTCCCGGCGGGACCTTTACGGTATCTTTGAGGCCTTTTTCGTTCGGTGCCGGGGCCACGGCGGGGCCTGTAAAAATGAGCTCTTTGTTTTCCTGATAGCGGGCTGTGTCAAACGGCCGGTGATCAAGGATCAAAAATTGAATGAGATGCAAATGGATCGGGTGTATAGCTCTTCCTGCATTCACGATCGACCAGATCTCGGTGCTGCCGAGCGCAGGCGTTTCTGTCACTGGCTCATGCCACTTTGTGTTATTTAAAAGAAGAACCGGTCTTCCGTATTGGTCCAGGGAAGCTCCCAATGACAGTGTCCTGATGGTATCCACTTTATGACTTCTCACATAAGGCCGTTTTCTCAGCATTTTTGGGATTGAAGACGTATCTTTGTGCTTCAGCGGTTTTGTGACGCGGAATTGCATAATGTCTGCATCGGTTTCCGGATCAGCGTCTTGTCCGCCGCAGCCGATCCGGTTTTTCAAGGTGATGGTTTTTCCTTCAGCATTCGAAAAGTCGACGATGATGTCAAACCGTTCAGCAGGCGCAACCGTCAAAGACTGAACTTTTACCGGATGCTGGAGCAGGCCGCCGTCCGTTCCGATTTGATGGAAGACATTGTCGGAGTCGAAATATAGTTCATAGAATCTGGTGTTGGAAGCATTCAGAATGCGGAACCGGTATTTTCGCGGTTCGACTTCCGCATATGGCCACACTTTTCCGTTGACTAAAATGGTATCTCCGCAAAAAGCGGGAACAATAGACGGATCCGGAAGTTCGGGAGAAGGGTTGTCTGGCTGGCGCGGATAAAACAATGAGCCATCTTCATGAAACGATTTGTCCTGTATCAACAGGGGGATTTCGTATTCTCCTTTCGGCAGGTTTAATGACCGTTCTTCCCGGTCGCGAATGAAATAAAGCCCGACCAGACCGGCGTATACATTCAGCCTCGTCAGCGCCATCGCATGGTCGTGATACCAGAGTGCGGCGGCATCCTGATGATTGGGATATTCATATACCTCCCTTTTGAAAAACGGCCCTGTTTCTTTAAAGCCTCTCGTAAACCAGGCTTCGGGATAGCCGTCGCTGTCAGCCGGAGTATTCCCTCCGTGCAAGTGAACGACGGTCTTCATCTCAGGTCCGTGGCGGACATCCTCATGAATCGTATGATCGACCGGGAGAAAATGATGATCTGGAAGGTTGTTCAGCCACTTGACTTCGACCCTTTCATTTTTATTCACTTCAAATGTAGGTCCGGGGTAGCTTGCGTTATATCCGTAAAGCCGGGTCGGCGGCAGATCGCGGTGAAGCTGCTGGTGAAACTCTTCCATCTTCACTTCATAATACGTTTTGGTCTTGCTTTTTGTATGAGGTTTGATCACTTTTGGAATCGGCAGACTGTCAACGAATTTTTCAAGCTTCATGTTTCACCTGTCCTCTTAAGTTCTGATAAATGCATCAGTACATTATAAGACGGTGTGTGTGGATAGGTTCCTGCCGAGAGAGGAAAAGGGCGGGCTAAAAGCCGTTTATTTCCCAGCGGCTGCTGCCCCTTCTTTTCACTTTAAGTTCCGGGTCGAATATGCTCTAAAAAAGGCGGATGATTACAAAAGTATGAACAGAATATTTCCAAACGATTAAATATTGCCTTGAAATCGGTTTTGCGGGGGATGAGAGTGGAGCTGACGTATTTCATGATGGTATGTTATGCGTGAACCCTTACTTTTAGGGAGCGAATCGGTCTGAAAGGAGATGTCTTGATGCAGAAAAGAATAGATTGGATTGACGCGTCGAAAGGTTTGGGAATTATTCTCGTCGTGTTGGGTCATACACCGACGACGGATTGGCTGAAAACGTTCATTTTCGCTTTTCATATGCCGCTGTTTTTCTTTTTGTCCGGGGTCGTATATCATGATGCGAATCTGACTTTTAAGTCTTTTCTGTATAAGAAAATGAAGACGCTTCTTTTGCCTTACTTCATCTTTTCCGTCCTCGCTTATTCATTCTGGTTTTTAATCGAGAGGCATTTCAAGTTCAGCGGAAGTTCTGATGTCGATCCGATCATTCCTTTTAAAGGAATCTTTTATTCGATACCCGATCACTACATGCTGACACACAATCCGGCGCTGTGGTTTTTGACATGCCTGTTTGTTGTCGAACTTCTTTTTTTCTGTATGAAAAAATGGCTGAACGACCGTTTTATCGTCTGTTTCGTCATGTTGTCCGCCGCTTTGGGTTATTATAATTACCAGTATCTCGACATCAAACTGCTGTGGAATATCGAGGTGGCCTTGACCGCAATCGTTTTCTACTCGGCCGGTTTTCTTCTGAGGAAACGCTTGAGGGAGCTGAAAATGAGAAATCGAAGAACACTGCTGCTTTCATTTCTGTTTTTCGCGGTGGTCGCCTATCTGCAAAGCTGGAATGTCAGAGTTGATATGAGAGCTAATGAATACGGTGATATGGCGATCTTTTACATCACGGCATTTTCGGGTACTGCCGGTGTCATTTTTACGAGCTTTCACTTGGAAAATGTAAGGCTTCTTCGATTTCTCGGCAAAAACTCGCTGATCATTCTTGTTCTCCATTATCCGGTGATTCGAATATTGAAAGCCGTCATATACTATTTGCTTGATTTTTCGCTTGATGAGACATACGGCTCGCTTTTATGGAGCGGGATTTATTCAATCGCGACGCTGGTCATCATGATTCCATGCATCATCGTGTTGAATCGGTATCCGGTTTTTCTTGGGAGAAGGAGGTGCTGAAAAACCTTGCAGACTTTGCAAGGTTTTGATTTTTCAAAGAAAAAATATTCAGAATAAAAGAGCTGCAGCTCGGTTTGGCGGCTGTGGACGGAACAGACGATTTATGGAAAGCCTTGCCGGGAACGGGTTTATTGGGGGTTTGGCTCCATTGAAATTTGTTTCTCTCATTAAAAAAAGTTCTATGCCGACTATATTTCTGCAAGAAGTGAATCATGTTTCTATAGACTCACTCAAGTTTGGCTTTGTATGATTAAAGGCGAAAACACGGATGGGAAAGGAAGCTTTTTATGGAACGGTATGATGAATTGAAAAAAGGAGAAACCGGGGCATGGGTCAGCATCATCGCTTACCTTTTGCTGTCGGCTGTGAAGCTTTTCATCGGCTACGCCTTTCATTCAGAGGCTTTAAAAGCTGACGGGCTTAACAATACGACGGATATTATCGCTTCTTTAGCGGTGCTGATCGGCCTCAGGATTTCACAAAAGCCGCCTGATGAGGACCATCCGTACGGACATTTTCGCGCTGAAACAATCGCCTCGCTCGTTGCATCTTTTATCATGATGGTTGTCGGTCTTCAAGTGTTGTACAGCTCAGGTGAGACCTTGTTTCATCCTCGGGAAACAACGCCTGATATGATCGCGGCTTGGACGGCGGCCGGAAGTGCAATCATCATGTTTCTCGTGTTCATTTATAACAAAAGGCTGGCTCAGAAGGTCAACAGCCAGGCCCTTTATGCGGCGGCAGCTGATAATAAATCAGACGCTTTTGTCAGCATCGGAACATTTGCGGGGATTTTTGCCTCGCAGTTTAATCTCGCCTGGGTCGATACCGCGGCGGCCTTTATCATCGGTTTATTGATCTGCAAAACCGCCTGGGACATTTTTAGGGATGCCGCCCATTCCTTGACGGACGGCTTTGACATCAAAAATATTTCGATGTATAAAGAAACGATTCAACAGGTGCCGGGAGTCGGCCGGATCAAGGATGTAAAAGCGCGGTATTTAGGAAGCGCCGTCCACGTAGAGATCATTGTCGAGGTCAGGTCGGACCTGAATATTTCCGAAAGTCACGATATCGCTGATGAGATTGAAAGAAGGATGCAGGAAGAACATTCGATCGTTCATTCCCATGTTCATATAGAGCCTTTTGAGGAAAAATAGCCTTTTCCAGCAGGGAAAGGCTATTTTTTTCGATTTGCAAAAAAAGACTTTTTCATCGGTTTGTTGTCTTCTGCTGAAACATCGTTTATGGTAAAGTTAAATCAATTCGAATCGTCAGCATGAGGAGGAAGAGGATGGCTTATCAAGAAGCGCTGCACCCTGTTTTGGGAAAAGTAGCCGATAATATAGATAAAGTAATAGTAGGAAAGAAAGATATAGCCGTTTTGAGCCTGACCGCCATTTTGGCCAACGGTCATGTCCTTTTGGAAGATGTACCCGGCGTCGGCAAAACCATGATGGTCCGGGCGCTGGCTAAATCAGTCGGTGCGGAATTCAAGAGAATCCAATTTACACCTGATTTATTGCCTTCGGATGTAACAGGTGTTTCCATTTACAATCCGAAAACATTGGAATTTGAGTATCGTTCAGGCCCGATCATGGGGGATATCGTGCTGGCAGATGAAATCAACCGGACTTCGCCGAAAACCCAATCGGCTCTCCTTGAAGCGATGGAAGAAGGCAGTGTGACGGTTGATGGTGTGACAATGCCGCTTGCAAAGCCTTTTTTTGTGATGGCGACGCAAAATCCTGTTGAATATGAAGGGACATATCCGCTGCCTGAAGCACAGCTTGACCGCTTTTTATTTAAGCTGCGCATGGGCTATCCGACCATCCGTGAAGAGCTGCAGGTCCTCGATCTTCAAGAGAACCGCCGTCCGCTTGAAGAGATTGAGCCTGTCATCGAAAAGGAGGAGCTCGCGGCTTTTCAAAAAGAGGCGGAAATGGTTTATGTGGACGCCTCAATTAAAGAGTACATTGTTGAAATAACGCAAAAAACGAGGAACCACCCTTCCGTATATTTAGGTGTCAGTCCGCGCGGATCGATTGCACTGATGAAAGCCGGACAGGCGTATGCATTTTTGCACGGTCGCGACTATTGTATTCCTGATGATATTCAATTCCTGGCGCCTTTTACCCTCCAGCACAGAATGATTTTGCGGCCGGAGGCTAAGTTCGAAGGGAAGCGCCCTGAAACGGTTCTTCAGGAGATTATGTCGAAAACGGAAGTTCCTGTTGGAAGGCCGATGAACAAATAATGAGTGAGCGTATCGGTCTGTTGAAATACGGGTGGAAGCTGTTTGTTTTATTTCTTCTGTCCCTGGTGGCGTTCAGCTATGCCATGTTTCAAGGGGGATTTGTCAGCTGGTTTTTGTTTTTCGCTTTTCTCCCCTTTATGTTGTATGCTTTCCTGTTTGCTATTTACCCGCTGTCCAGCATAACGGCGGTGCGAAAGATCAGCGGGGAGCATTTGAGAGCCGGAGAGCGGCTGAATCCCGTCATCACTTTAAAACGAAAAGTTCCGTTTCCGCTCATGTTTATGATCGTGGAAGACTGTCTCTCTGATTCGCTTTTGAAAAACGGAAATCCCGCCGGAGCGAAGCAATTTCTTTTTCCCTGGTTCAAAAAGGAAATCAAAATGGCTTATACAATAGATTCGGTGCCGAGGGGAGATCACCGCTTAAAAGAGATCAGGATCCGCACAGGCGATCCGCTCGGACTTGTGGAAAAGGAAATTTCCCTACAGGTGGAAACGTCTTTCTTTGTTTTGCCCTCATATCAAGACATTGCATTTCATGCGAGGTCGGGGAAGTTTGATGATCAATCGGGGTATGCCTCAGACCTGCGGCGGAAGAACAGTACATTGGCGTCAGGCGTCAGGGAATACCAGCCCGGTGATCGTTTTGCCTGGGTGGACTGGAAAGCGTCGGCTCGGCGAAATCAGCTGATGACAAAGGAGTTTGAACAAACTAAAGGCCATGATCTGCTGATCTTTTTGGATCAGTCTCCGTCTGACGCGTTTGAGGATATCGTCAGCTTGACCGCATCCATCGTTCGCGCCGCTCTGCGGGACGGGACGAACACCGGGCTTGTTGCCGGCGGAAAGGAAAAAGCCCGGTTTCCGGCGCGGAACGGAGAAGAGCATTTGCAGCATCTGTTTCATTATTTGGCGGTAGCGGATTGCGATGCTCTTTATCCGTTCCACACGCTCATGGACAGCGAGTTAAACTCGCCTGACGTGAGGAATGCGGTGACATATGTGGTGACAAGCCGGATCACGGTGGAATTATCAAATGTTTTGGCTCACACATTGAAAGACAACCCGCCTGTCGTTTTTCTTGTCAAGGATAAGGGAGGGGACGTCTCACGCGAAGAGAATGCGGCTGTTGAACATTTAAGAGCGCGGGGGACGGAAGTGAGCGTCATTTATGGCGGGCGCTTTTCCCGTGCTTTTGCGAAAGCGAGGTGAAAACCATGAGGACCGGTAGACAATACAGCCGGGTCGGTTTGCTGTTTTTTTATGTATTAACGTTTATGCTGCTTTGGGAATGGCTCCGTCCCTTGCAATACTTTACGGATACGGGGCATACGTACTTTTTCATTTTATTTATCGCTCTTGTTTTTTCGCTTACATTTTTCAGGGTCTCATGGTTTATCAGATTTCCGGTCAGCCTCGGATTTATTTTGTTTGCCCTTCATTGGATTTTTTACGACGGATCTTTATTTTCGCCTTCGTGGATCACGCTGTTTCTGCAAGACATCGGCCGGAATCTTTCCCACATCTTCTCCGGGATGTGGCGGGATATGTCGCCGTTGTTTCGGACGCTTCTCTTTTACATTTTGCTTTGGCTGCTTGTGTATTTGCTGCATTATTGGGTCATTTATCAGCGCCGAATTCTTTTCTTTTTTATGATGACCGTCGTTTATATCGCGGTTATCGACACGTTTACGCCGTTTGACGCCTCAGGGGCGATCGTGCGGATCGTTTTGTTCGGCTTTCTTTTATTGGGACTCCTTTATTTTGAACGAATGAGGGAAGGTGAAAGGCTGCAAACCTCGAAAACGGTGTTTTTAAAATGGTTTGCCCCGCTGCTGCTTTTGACTGCCGCCTGTGTGGGCATCGGGACGGTGGCACCCAAGACAGATCCAGTATGGCCTGACCCGGTGCCATTCATCAAAACGGCTGCAAACGGCGGTCTTGATTCGCCGGGAAAGAGCAGAGTCGGCTATGGCACAAATGATGAAGCATTGGGCGGCCCATTTTCTAAAGATGATTCTTGGGTATTTACATGGCAGGGAACGGAAAGAAGCTACTTCAGGGCGGAAACGAAAAGCCATTATACAGGGAAAGGTTGGATTGAAGATGAGAAATCGGGTTCATCCATCCAGCTCGATCTGGACAGGCTTGATTATCAATGGTTTGAAAAAAATGTGAAAACAGAGACACACAAAGCGGTTATCGATATGGAGCCTTCTTACCGGTATAACCATGTTCTTTATCCGATCGGGACGACGCATATCACCTTAAACAACTTTTTTGTTCCGCTGCATATGAACGAAAACACGGAGAAAATCGTCCCGGCCGGCAAGACGGGGGCTGATGTTCAGAATCTTGAAAGCTATACATTAACCTATAAAGCACCCATTTTTGATGTGAACAAGCTTAAACAAGTCACGATCGAATCGGAGAAGGAGTGGAGCAGCAGCCATGAAAAGTACCTTCAGCTTCCCGACACACTTCCTGACCGGGTGAAAGATCTCGCCGGGAAGCTAACAAAGGATCAAGATAATGTCTATGACAAAGCAAAAGCGATTGAAGACTATCTCGGTTCTTCCGAATTTAGGTATGATACAAAAGACGTTGCCGTGCCGAACAAGGATCAGGACTATGTCGATCAGTTTTTATTTGAAACGAAAATCGGCTATTGCGACAATTTTTCAACGGCCATGGCGGTTCTCCTTCGTTCGGCCGGAATACCCGCGCGCTGGGTGAAAGGCTATACATCCGGACAGTACGCCGGAGCGACAGCCGACCGGAAACGCAATATGTATGAAGTGACAAACAATAATGCCCACTCCTGGGTCGAAGTATATTTTCAAGGGCAGGGCTGGGTGACATTTGAACCGACGAAAGGTTTTGTCAACCCTGAGCATTTCATCGAACAGTCGAACGGCCATAGCGGCGCCGCAGCAGAAAAAAAGGAAGAAGAACGAGAAAATGCCGCAGATGAACAGCAGCAGACCGCCAAAAAACAGGAAAGCCCGCAAAAAAACGACCAGAAGGAAAAACATAAAGAAGCTCAAGCCGATTCAGGTGCCGCCAACAGCGGCAATAACAGCGTTCTCTTATACAGTGCAGCGGCTCTTTTTCTCCTGTTGGCACTTGCGGCCGGTTTGTACTATACACGTTCCAAATGGATGCCGGTCATCATCATCGCCAGGCTGAAAAAACGGCGCGATGACGCGGTTTTCTTCAAAGCATATGAGGAGCTTATCCGCCAGCTGCAGCGGAAAGGCATCATCAAGCAGGAAGGGCAGACCCTCCGCGAGTTCGCGAAAGCGGTGGATGAGCGCTCAGGCAATCATGATATGACGGCTTTAACCCTTCGTTATGAACGGGCCCTGTATCGCAAGGAAAATGCAGGAGAACTTTGGAATGAGTCAGCGGAGTTATGGGAAAATTTAATTAAAAGGAGATAGTCTTGACCGCTTTCTGTCCTATTGTTAGAATAAGTGAATATTAAAAACCCTTATATATACTTGCTGGCAGGCTCGGCTGCGCCCCGAGCCTTAGTCCCGCGAATGGGGGCAGGACGGCCATATGTCTGCCGCCATTTTTTCTGTGCAAAAAACAATTTGATAAAGAGGTGACACCATGACGAAATTAGTAAATGAAATGATTCTTGTATTGGATTTTGGAAGTCAGTATAATCAGCTGATTACCCGCCGCATTCGTGAGTTTGGTGTATACAGTGAGCTTCATCCGCATACGTTGACGGCAGAAGAAATCAAGGAAATGAATCCGAAAGGAATTATTTTGTCCGGGGGGCCGAACAGCGTTTATGATGAAGGATCATTCCGCTGCGACGAGAAGATTTTTGACCTGGATATCCCTGTTCTCGGCATCTGCTACGGCATGCAGCTGATGACTCATTACCTCGGCGGAAAAGTTGAGGCGGCAAGTCAGCGTGAATACGGAAAAGCGAACATTCACATTGAAGGTGAACCAGACCTGTTCAAAGATCTTCCAAACGAACAAGTCGTCTGGATGAGTCATGGTGATTTAGTTGTCGAAGTTCCAGAAGGCTTTACTGTTGATGCGACAAGCCATCACTGCCCGAATTCAGCGATGAGCAAGAAGGATAAGAAATGGTACGGTGTTCAGTTCCATCCGGAAGTGCGCCATTCGGAATACGGAAATGATCTGTTGAAAAACTTCGTTTTCGGTGTTTGTGAATGTGCCGGAGAATGGTCAATGGAAAACTTCATTGAAATTGAAATGCAAAAGATCCGCGAAACAGTCGGCGACAAGCAAGTGCTGTGCGCGCTAAGCGGCGGTGTCGATTCATCCGTTGTTGCGGTGTTGATCCATAAAGCGATCGGCGATCAGCTGACTTGTATTTTCGTCGACCACGGACTTCTTCGCAAAGGTGAAGCCGACGGCGTCATGAAAACATTCAGTGAAGGCTTCAACATGAACGTGATTAAAGTTGATGCGAAAGACCGCTTCCTGAACAAGCTGAAAGGTGTTTCAGACCCTGAGCAAAAACGCAAAATCATCGGCAATGAATTTATCTATGTGTTTGATGATGAAGCGGACAAGCTGAAAGGGATCGATTTCCTTGCACAGGGAACGCTTTACACAGACATCATCGAAAGCGGCACCGCGACGGCGCAGACGATCAAGTCGCACCACAATGTCGGCGGACTGCCGGAAGACATGCAGTTTCAACTGATCGAACCGCTGAACACCTTGTTTAAAGATGAGGTGCGCGCGCTTGGAACAGAGCTCGGCATTCCTGATGAGATCGTTTGGCGCCAGCCGTTCCCAGGCCCGGGTCTCGGCATCCGCGTTTTGGGAGAGGTAACGGAAGAAAAACTGGAAATCGTCCGTGAATCTGATGCGATTCTTCGCGAAGAAATCGCAAAAGCTGATCTTGAAAAAGATATTTGGCAATACTTCACGGTCCTTCCTGACATCCGCAGCGTCGGCGTCATGGGAGACGCAAGAACTTATGACTATACGATCGGTATTCGCGCCGTGACATCGATTGACGGCATGACATCCGACTGGGCGAGAATTCCTTGGGATGTCCTTGAGACAATCTCGACACGGATCGTCAATGAAGTGAAGCACATTAACCGCGTTGTCTACGATGTTACGAGCAAGCCGCCTGCGACAATTGAGTGGGAATAATGAAAAAAGCCTCAAATCTTTTTATAAAGATTTGAGGCTTTTTTTATAAAACATATTAAACGAATAAACTGTTACATCCCTAGTTTTCACCAGCCTGCATCATCTATTCATTTGTCAAATAAAATCGAATTCATAAAATATTCATTTAATTACAAATAATGTATGATAGTATAAATATATACAATTTAAAGTAGATAGTGTTTTTAATTTTTCAAGGGGTTCTTTGTTAGATAAGAATGATAAAAAATGATGCCCTCAATAATGTTGAGCGTCATTTTTTACCTTCTGCATTCAGTGCTTCAGGTTCAGGATAAGGTTTTTGAAATGGAGAAAAAAATACTGAAAGAGGCTCAAAGGATGAACAAACATATTTTATTTTTTAATGCTACTTATATTAAGAAAATTTCTACTCTTGAGACTGCTAAAGACTTAGGCTTAAAGGTTTCTGTTGTTGGGCCAGAACTTCCAGGTTGGTCGCACCCGTTGGTTGATCATTACATTTGCGCAAATACTTATCAGATGGATGAGACCATACCTGTTCTGAAGGAAGCGGCCAAAGAAAATCCTTTTGACGGAGTCATTACATTTTGGGATAGAGATGTGGTGCCTGTGGCGGTGACTGCCGAAGAATTTAACCTGAAGGGCAGTCCGGTGGAAGCGGCGGAACGGGCCCGGAATAAATGGAAGATGCGTCATTGTTTAAACCATGCACAAGTTCCGCATCCAAATTATCACAGGTTTACAAATTGGAACGAATTATATCATGCCAGCGTTGAGATGGAATACCCCTTAATCATTAAGCCTGTGGGTGCTTCTGCAAGCAAAGGCGTGTTCCGAATAGAAAAGCCGGAAGATTTATATCACGCCTATCAGGACATGTTAAACGCTGCGATTCCAGAAAATGATAAAATGTTTTCTTTTTATCAAAACGAGTATCTGGTTGAAGAGTTTATGAATGGACAAGAAGTCAGCATTGAGGGAGTAATTTCCGATGGAGTCATTCACTTTGCAGGTGTTACAGAAAAATGGACGGATCGGTATTTCGAAGAATACCAGCATGCATTTCCCGCCAGGCTGTCGGAAGATGTCGAACGTGAATTGTTCAATATCACCAGTGATGGGATAAAAGCTTTGGGGCTGGATCATTGTGGTTTTCATGCCGAGATCATGATCACAGAAAAAGGATGTAAGATTATAGAGATCAATGGTCGTCTAGGTGGCGACTTTATTACTACACATTTGGTTCCTCTAGCCAAAGGTATAGATATAACACGCGCAAACCTATTGGCGGTATTAGGAGAAAAAATAAGCTTTGTAGCTTCGAAAAGAAGAGCTGCCTGCGTCCGATTTTTGATTGCAGACCGTGAGGGTGTGATAGAAAAGTGGGAAGGTGTTGAATCGATCAAAGACATGCCTGGGGTCGTTGAATTTGTTTTAGAAAAACAACAGGGCGATAATGTTGGCCTGCCGCCTGAAAAATTTCATGATTCCCGGATTGCTTATGTCATCACAGAAGCCGAGGATACAGAAAAAGCGATCACATATGCTGAAGATGCTTTATCCAAAGTGAGGTGTTTCATCAATGGAACGGAAGAGACTGTTCCTGGTCGGGATTCCTGAAACACATATCGAAAGGGCCATTAAGCGGGCTAAGCAACTTGGTTTTGACGTCATATTGGGAGATACAGAAGCTTCATTGAAAAATTATGAGCATTTAATAAAGGAAGCTGATCAAAAAATCGTTTTAGATTATACGAATGATGAGAATCTGTTCTCAGTCGCCAAAGAGATCCATGACAAAGAGCCATTAGATGCCATATTTACTTTCAAAGAAGCCGGTTTATTCAATGTATCTAAACTTCAGCAAGCCTTTCATTTGAAAGGAAATCCTCCGTCTGTGGTACAAGCTTGTCTTGATAAATATAAAACGCGGCAGCTTTTAAAAAAGGCGGGACTATGCTCTCCTGGTTTTAAATTGTGCAGGAATGTGGAAGAAGTATATGATTTTTGGCACAAATCTGAACATCCTATCATTTTAAAGCCGAGATCTCGGCAAGGTAGTGTGGGTGTTATTAAAGTTGAGAAACAAGAAGACATAGAGGCGTGTTTTAAAGAATGTTCAAAGCATGACGATGAGGAATCAATATTAGCTGAAGAGTTTATAGAAGGACAGGAAATTTCTATAGAAGCCGTTGTCTGCCAAGGCAAGGTCGGAATATTTGGTGTAACCGAAAAGCAGCTTTATCCTGGAACGTTCGTGGAATTGGGGCACATATCGCCTTATCAAGGTCAAAAAAAATATCAGGACTTTTATAAGGATCTGGTCATGGAAGTCGTTCATGCTGTTGGGATCGTATTTGGCCCCTTGCATATTGAGGGATATCACACAAATAAAGGATTTGTGGTAGGTGAGGTGCACACCCGCTATGGCGGAGACAACATAGTGACCATAACCGAAATCGCCATGAAATGTGATATGCACACACCTATTTTTGCTGAACTGGCGGGCGTCCCATATCAACCGGAAAGTAAGCTTGCCCAAAATGAAGTGTGCGCCGTTCGCTTTTTAGAAACGAATCAAGGGGTTGTAAGCGCGATCGAAGGACTAGGTGAGCTGAAAAGGATGGGGAATTTAGTCGATTTTCATATAAATTGCAATGTTGGTGATACGATCGGGCCGATCAAAAACAGCTACGATAGAGCAGGATGGGTGATTGTAAAGGGGAAAAATGAGCGAGAAGTCAATGACGCATTACATAATGCGGTTGACAAGATAAAAATAATCATAGGTGAAGGGGAGAATGATGATGAGAAACAGAAAATCAGCTATTTTGAGGAACGCTTTAAATAGTCAAGGATTGGTGAAAGTAGCGGGAGCTCATGACGGCTTAAGCGCTAAATTAGCAGAGAAAAACGGATTTAATGCCATATGGGCAAGCGGTTTGGGAATCTCTGCTGTGCAAACTGTACCTGATGCCAGTATATTAACGATGACTGAATTTCTTGAAGCTGCCGTTATTATGAATGAATCATGCAATTTGCCGGTCATAGCAGACTGTGATTCTGGATACGGGAATATTCATAATGTCACCCGCATGATCAAAAAATATGAAGCTGCCGGTATTGCCGGGGTTTGTATTGAAGATAAAGTATATCCGAAATTAAATTCATTTGACGATAGACAACAGCTTCTTGTCAGTACTGAAGAATTTTGCGAAAAAATTAGAGCCGCAAAGATGGCTCAGCAAAATGACGATTTTGTATTGATTGCGCGTGTCGAAGCTTTAATTGCTAAATTGGGTCAAGAAGAAGCTTATACAAGAGCAAAAGCATATGTTCAAGCGGGAGCAGATGCGATTTTAATTCATTCAAAAGAACAATCGCCTGATGAGATTATTGAATTTGTTAACAATTGGGATGTTGATGCACCGTTGGTTGTGGTTCCGACTAAATATCCGACGCTCTCAATGGAACAGTTGGAGGAATTGGGAGTGAAGGTTTCCATCTATGCCAATCAGGCTTTGCGTGCTTCTGTTAAGGCTATAAATGATACATTCGAAAGCATTATTAACAATAAATCTTCTTTGCAGGTTGAAGAAGACATAGTGAGTGTCAAGGAAATATTTGATATTCAAGACGTACCGGGGATGAAGCAGCTCGAGCGTTTGATCCATAAACAGCCGGCTACTTAAGGTTTTCTATTCTGACTTTTTAGCATGTCCATATATAAGAACTGGAGGTGTTCCGATTGAATAAAAGATTATCTGACAGAGTCATGAATATCAAACCTTCGGCTACAATGTCATTAAATGCCAAAACGAAAATGATGATAAAAGAAGGTAAAGATATGATTAATATGAGTGTAGGTGAACCGGATCTTCAGCCGCCATTAAAAGCTTCACATGCAGGAATCCAAGCGATAGTGAATGGCCAAACCGGATATACACCGGCAACAGGACTGATTGAATTAAGAGCATCCATTGCACAATACTTGTTGCATGAACGTGGAATTAAGTACAGTCCGAATCAAATTATTGCATCAGCCGGGGGAAAACAGCCGTTATATAATGTTTTTCAAGCAATTTGTGATCAAGGTGATGAAGTGGTTCTCCCATCCCCTTACTGGGTGTCTTATCCAGAGCAAATCAAACTGTCGGGAGCAGTGACTGTAATTGTAAGATGTGATGAAACGACTGATTTTAAAATGACGCCGGAGAAGCTTGCAGCAGCGATTTCCCCTAAAACAAAAGCTGTCGTTATTACATCTCCTAATAATCCGACAGGGTCCGTTTATTCTGAAGACGAATTGAAAGAGATCGGAAATGTGTTAAAGGATTATAAGAACATTTTTATTATTTCTGATGAGATCTACGATCAGTTTGTGTACGAGGGCAAGCATGTCAGCTTGCCGTTCCTTTTTCCCGAATTACAAGACCGGACTATCTTAACGAATGGTTTTTCTAAAGTGTTTGCAATGACTGGATGGCGGCTTGGATATATCGCTGCCCCGGCGGATATAGCAGAAGCAATTGCCAGCTTTCAAAGCCATGCTACAGGTAGCCCGTCAACGATTTCTCAATATGCGGGCATAGCGGCTTTAAACGGTTTTGATCAGTCTCTGGTCGAAGAATACAAAAAGAGACGTGATCTGTTGGTCGAGGGTTTAAATCATATTCAGGGTATCCGCTGTGCCAAACCAAATGGGGCCTTTTATGCATTTCCGAATGTTTCGCGATTTATCGGAACAACATATGAAGATCAAACAATCGTTGATGCGGAGACATTTTGCCATCTGCTGCTGGAAAAACAGCATGTTTCAGCTGTTCCCGGTACAGCATTTGGAGAGCGTAATAACATCCGCTTGAATTTTGCAATTCCAAAGGATCTTATTACAGAAGCGTTGAAAAGAATAAAGAACTTTACAACTCAGCTGGCCATTAAGGTATAACAGGCCGGCATCCAAAACACTCCTTCTAATCAGCACCTAATGTTCAGGCAGGTGGTTTTTTTAAAATGAAACAATTCAGGATTCATTCGGTGGGCTGGAATATCA
The DNA here is from genome assembly GCF_029537375.1 of Bacillus sp. HSf4. NCBI lineage: Bacteria > Bacillati > Bacillota > Bacilli > Caryophanales > Bacillaceae > Bacillus > Bacillus sp. HSf4. The sequence continues at coordinate 761,558 of NZ_CP120679.1, forward strand.
TTTTGGGAACATTGTTTAGCAGAATGTCAGTTTCAATGAGCATTCCTTTCCTTTCTATATTACCTTACACAAGTCAAAGGTGTATCTCCAGCTTTGACCGGCATCATTGTATCGGTAAGTTCTCTGGCTGGGATTGTAATGAGCTTTTACGGAGGCTATTTATCGGATCTTTTTGGCAGAAAAATTGTGATGATAACATCTGTATTTTGTTGGGCATTTGTTTTTGTGAGCTTTGTTTTTGCGGATAGTGTACTTGCATTTTTTGTCATCAATGTGCTTAACGGGCTGTGCCAATCAATCTTTGAACCGGCATCTAGAGCCTTGTTATCAGATATAAGCAAAGAAGAAAACCGTTTGAAGATGTTTAATTTGCGATATACTGCGATCAATATAGGCGTGGTTTTTGGACCGCTTATAGGCCTTCGTCTGGGAGCCGCCAAAACGGCTCTCCCTTTTCTGATCGCAGGTCTTACATATTTTCTTTACGGTCTGTCCCTCATATTTTCATTTCGGAAATTTAACATAGGTGAGAATAACCGAAAAGAAGATAAAACGACGATTGCTACGGCTTTTCATGTGATAAGAAAAGACAAAGTGTTTCTTATCACATTATTTGGAGTGATTTTATCAATATCCGGATACGCACATTTTTCCACAACATTGCCCCAATATTTTGCCGCAAAAATGGAGGATGGGGTGACCGTATTTTCATGGCTTTTGGTTCTGAATGCAATTGTTGTTTTGCTCGTTCAATATCCGATTGTGAATACCATGAAAAAGTTTCCGCCGATTCATTCAATTATTCTGGGGAATATATTGATTAGTTTCAGTTTATTATTCTTTTCATTTTCAGTTAATCCAGTCATATGGGGTATTATCGTTATATTTTTCACAATAGGGGAAGTTTTGATTTTTTCAATGGTTGATATGTTGGTGGATGAAATTGCAAAACCAGGTTTAAAAGGAACATATTTTGGGGCAACAGGCTTTAACCGTTTAGGAAATGTGATTGGCCCATGGCTGGGCGGTTTTCTTCTTTCCTATTTTGGGGTGAACGGGTCTATTTATATATTCTTCATCTTGTTTGTAACGACAGCCTCGGGAATTCCAGCTTTATTTTTGGCCAAAAAGCATCTTGATCAGAGCAGACGTTCAAATGCCGATGTTACAGAATCACATAGAATGTAAAATGAAGTCTTTAAACATTGGTTTAAAGGCTTTTTTTCTTGGAACACCAAGAAAGTGGAAAATGAAATTGATTCTTCGTGAGACAGGAAGGATATTTTCACTGACGGCAAAGAGGTTACCATTTATCTTATTCGGATAAGACTCTGTTAATTTTAAAAGAATAGCTTTAAACCGTTTGGTAAACAGTCTAAAGCGCTTTTGGTCTGTTCTGGCTTTTTTTATGATAACAAGTACATCGGTAAGAATATGGAAAAATAGCGAACGAAGAGAATATTATTTGTATTAATGTTCGTTTTTTGTATTGTGTTCCGCGTTAGGTATTGTTACAATAGTATAGTAATTCAAAAAAGACTTGTCGTATAATCATGGGGATATGGCCCATAAGTTTCTACCAAGCTACCGTAAATAGCTTGACTACGCTTGTATACACTATTTTGTTCGTGAAAAATACATTTTTTCAGTATGAAATATGCCGTAGTCAAGCGTCCCGCCAATTGGGGCGTTTTTTGTTTAAATACAAAGCTTTATGAAACAATAAAAACGACAGAAAATCGAGAGGAGTATACCATTTTGAAGCGTTACTTTCAGTTTGAAGAATTGGGTACGAACTATCGGAGAGAAATGATTGGCGGACTCACCACATTTTTGTCCATGGCATATATTTTGATCGTCAATCCGCTCACACTTTCGCTGGCATCTGTGCAAGACTTTCCCGATGCTTTGCGAATGGATCAAAGCGCCGTTTTCACGGCTACGGCTGTTGCGGCGGCCATCGGCTGTTTTGTGATGGGGATATTAGCCAAATATCCGATTGCGCTTGCGCCGGGAATGGGGCTTAACGCGTTCTTTGCTTTTTCTGTTATTTTAACGATGCAGATTCCATGGCAGACGGCGCTGGCCGGTGTTATGGTTTCCGGTCTTATTTTCATCGTTCTTTCCCTGTCAGGGCTGAGGGAAAAAATCATCAACTCGATTCCGTATGAGCTGAAAATGGCCGTCGGGGCGGGAATCGGGCTGTTTATCGCTTTCGTTGGTCTGCAAGGTTCAAAAATTATCGTTGCCAATCCCGATACAGTGGTAGCTCTTGGAAATATTCATTCAGGCCCTGTTCTGCTGACTGTATTTGGCTTGGTCATTACCGTCATTTTAATGGTCCTCCGCGTCAATGGCGGGATTTTCTTCGGAATGCTGATCACAGCCGTTGTCGGCATGATGTTTGGCCTGATTGACGTGCCTGAGAAAATCGTTGGCGCTGTTCCGAGTCTTGCGCCGACATTTGGACAGGCTTTTATGCATCTTCCTGACGTTTTTTCGATCCAGATGCTCGTTGTTATTTTAACGTTTTTATTCGTCGACTTTTTTGATACTGCCGGTACATTGGTTGGTGTTGCCTCACAGGCCGGTTTGATGAAAGACAACAAGCTGCCGCGTGCAGGCCGGGCATTGCTTGCCGATTCGACTGCGACCGTTGCCGGAGCAATCCTCGGAACGTCGACAACGACGTCATATATCGAATCTAGCGCCGGGGTTGCTGCCGGGGCAAGATCCGGTTTCGCAGCGGTTGTCACGGGTGTGCTGTTTTTATTGTCGCTGTTCTTTTCACCGGTTCTCAGCGTCATCACTTCGAATGTGACAGCGCCCGCTTTAATCATCGTCGGTGTGCTGATGGTGGCGAATCTCAATAAAATTGAATGGAGCAGATTTGAAATTGCTGTTCCCGCCTTTTTAACGATGATCGCGATGCCGCTGACTTACAGCATCGCCACAGGGATCGCCATCGGATTTATTTTCTATCCGATCACGATGATCATGAAAGGCAAAGCGAAAGACATCCATCCGATTATGTACGGACTGTTTGTCGTGTTCATCTGTTACTTTATTTTCCTGAAATAAAAAGGAAGCGGAATAGCCCTCGTTTACACGGGGGCTTTTTTTATGTGGAAAAAAATGAAAAGTGGAACCTTTGATTCTTGTTTTTCGTCATATATAAAGGCGGCAGCACTTATGATAAGAATGGGTTTGGCTTGACTGTTTTAAACAGCTTATGTAATTTATATAAGTGCTTTTCATTGATGTAAAGCTTTTGAATAGATAGGAGTTGCTTATATGATTGAAGAACAGCATAAAAGAAATGAAGAAGATATAGAACAAGAACCCGCATCACGGATGTCGAGAAATGCGCGGAAGACGAGGAAAAGCAAGGAGCCAAATCCATCGGCGTCAAAAGCCAAAAGGATTCTCCAAAGCGTCATTGCTGCTTTGTTCCGCTATTTCAGCTTTGTGCTTGATGTCTTGAAATCTCCTGTACGTGCAGCAGATGAGCATGACCGGACTTATTTTAAATATTCCGTTATTTCGATGATGCTTTTGGCTGTCTTCTTTTCCCTCGGAAACTTTTATCAGCTTCTGGCGGGCAGGGGCAGGGTTCTCGGCTTCGGTGTGAATGTGCCGTTTTTTGAAGTGTTTTTTGTTGTTTTCCTATACTGCATGATCTTCATGTTCTGGGTGGTCGCGGCCATCTGGGCTGCAGCAAGGTTTATGATGAGGGTTAACATCTCTTTTTATGAAACGGCGGCGAAATTCGGTTCTCTTTTAGTACCGTTTATCATACCCGCGGCTTTCTGGATGATTTTTGCGATCATCAATTTTACAACGATGACGGTGATTTTGTCGATTTTGATGTTTTTGGGGCTGACATTCGGCGCATTTGTGCTGATTCAATCGGTTTATGAAAAAAGCGATAAAAAGCGGGCGGATTTGATGTACTGCGTCTTCGCGGTTTTGCTGATTGAATTGGTATTTGTCGGCGCAACATGGAAATTCATGGCCGGCTATTTGCTGTCATCGCTTATTCCGGTTTAATCGACTAAAGCTGGTTCCTATGGAACCGGCTTTTTTTTATGGTGATCACAGTTCACTGAACCCATATGACCGGGCGATTGCGTGCGCCTTTTTATCGGCGGAAAAGATTTGAATCGGCTTGATTAAGGGTAAACTGAATCGTATGCGGGCCGGCTTTTGCGATTGTCGAAAAATTTTGTGGTGAAGCAGGGCCATTACAGGATTGTATACGCTGAATTTCTCTAGTAGAATATGATTGCTTTCGATCTAAAGGAGGGATTGCAAATGCTTCACACGGCATTTATACACGCTGTGAGTATGGTTGGCATTATTCTGGTTATCAATATTATATATGTAACATTTTTAACCCTTCGAATGATACTGACACTAAAAGGTCAGCGGTATCTGGCCGCTTTTATCGGGACAATTGAAATGCTGGTTTATGTCGTCGGGCTTGGACTGGTTTTAGATAATCTAAATCAAATCCAAAACGTGATCGCTTATGCAGTCGGATTCGGGATAGGCATCATCGTCGGCACAAAAATTGAAGAAAAGCTCGCATTGGGCTATATTACAGTCAATGCGATTACGAAAGAGCTCGATCTTGATCTTCCGAAACAGCTTCGGGAAAAAGGCTACGGCGTCACCCACTGGGTCGTCGGCGGACTTGAAGGAGACAGAACGGCGATGCAAATTTTGACGCCGAGAAAGTATGAGCTGCAATTGTACGAAACCATCAAATCAATCGACTCGAAGGCGTTTATCATTTCCTATGAACCGAAAACGATACACGGCGGCTTCTGGGTCAAAGCCGTAAAGAAAAGGAGAATTAAAGAGTGATGACAAAGCCGAAGAAAAAACGCTTTGAAGTGGCGGAAGGGGAAACGATCGACACCGTGTTGAACCGGATGCAGCAAGAAGGCTACACACCGGTTCGCCGGATGGAGGAACCGGTATTCAAAGAAAAGAAAGAAAATGGAACGATTCAGGCCGTTCCGTGCGGAAGAAAAATTATATTTGAAGGGAAATTACTCTAAACCCGAACATTAAAACAACAAAATATACTATCGTTCGATAATGTCGTTGACATTATAACAGTCCGTTGTTAAGATAAACATGACATGAAAACACGAACCTCATATAATCTTGGGAATATGGCCCATAAGTCTCTACCCGATGACCGTAAATCATCGGACTATGCAGGAAAGTGGACAATAAACTGACATGGAAAACGCGGAGAAGCGGACTAACTGACGATACACGCGCCATGCCCGGTTTGTGTTGCTTCCTACAAATGCAATACATGCCGGGCTTTTTGTTTGCAAAAAAGACAGCTAAAGGTGGGACAATAATATGGAGCCTCTTGTTGGCGTTATTATGGGAAGCACATCCGACTGGGAAACGATGAAGCATGCTTGCGGCATACTCGAGGAACTTGGGATTCCGTTTGAAAAAAAGGTCGTGTCCGCGCACCGGACGCCTGATTTAATGTTTGAATATGCCGAACGAGCGCGGGAGAGAGGCTTGAAAGTGATCATCGCCGGAGCGGGGGGCGCCGCTCACCTCCCGGGAATGGTCGCAGCCAAAACGACGCTGCCTGTTATCGGCGTCCCTGTCCAGTCAAAGGCCCTGAACGGCATGGATTCGCTTTTATCGATTGTGCAAATGCCCGGAGGCGTTCCGGTGGCAACCGTTGCGATCGGAAAAGCCGGATCGGTCAACGCCGGTCTGCTTGCGGCACAGATGATCTCCGCTTTTGATGAGAAAATAGCTCGCGTTTTGGATGAGCGAAGAGAACACACTCGACAAACCGTTTTGGAAAGCAGTGATCAGCTTGTATAAACAGACGATTTTCCCTGGTGCAACAATCGGTATTATCGGCGGCGGACAGCTTGGAAAAATGATGGCGGTCGCCGCAAAACAGATGGGATATAAGATCGCGGTGGTTGACCCGGTACCTTCTTCGCCTTGCGGACAGATCGCCGATATTGAAATCACCGCGGCTTACAATGATAAAGAAGCGATAAAGAAGCTGGCCGAAGTGAGCGATGTCATTACCTATGAATTTGAGAACATCGACTATGACGCCTTGAACTGGCTAAAGGAAAATGCTTATCTTCCTCAGGGAAGCGAGCTTTTGCTCCTTACGCAAAACAGGGAGACGGAGAAAAAAGCGATTGAATCAGCAGGCTGCAAAGTGGCGCCGTACAGGATCATTCGCGATGATGCTGAGCTTGAAGCAGCCGTGGCAGAGCTCGAGCTTCCCGCAGTGTTGAAAACATGCCGCGGCGGATATGACGGAAAAGGCCAGCATGTGATCAAGAGTGAGGCGCAAATCAAAGAGGCTGCCGCTCTCTTGCAGCATGGTACATGCATTTTGGAAAGCTGGGTTCCTTTCAAAATGGAATTGTCCGTCATCGTGACGAGATCTGTAAATGGAGAAACAGCCGTATTTCCCGCAGCCGAAAATATCCATAAGCACAACATTTTGTTCCAAAGCATCGTCCCGGCAAGAATCGATGATGCAATTCAGGAAAAAGCCGCATCACTCGCACTTAAGCTTGCGGAGAAGCTTCAGCTCGTCGGAACGCTTGCTGTCGAGCTTTTCCTAAAGGAAGACGGCGGGCTGCTCGTCAACGAGCTTGCGCCGCGTCCGCACAATTCGGGCCATTATACACTCGATCTGTGCGAAACAAGCCAGTTTGAACAGCATATCCGGGCTGTTTGCGGACTGCCGCTCGGGAAAACAGACCTTCTCAAAGAAGGGATGATGGTCAACCTGCTTGGTGATGAAGTGTACATGGCAGAAGAAGACCCGGAGCTTTTAAAAGAAGCAAAGCTTTATATATACGGAAAACATGAAGTGAAACAAGGCCGCAAGATGGGGCATATCACATTTTTAAGAAAACCCGATCAGGAATGGATCGAGAGCATCACCGAAAAGTGGATCGAAAGAGATGGAGGACGAAAACAATGATCGAACGTTATTCAAGACCGGAAATGGCCGCGATTTGGACGGATGAAAACAGATTCAAAGCATGGCTTGAAGTTGAAATTTTGGCATGTGAAGCATGGGCGGAGCTTGGCGTGATTCCGAAAGAAGATGTGAAGGTTCTGCGGGAAAACGCGTCATTTGACATCAACCGCATTTTCGAAATCGAGCAGGACACACGCCATGATGTCGTCGCCTTTACCCGCGCCGTGTCCGAAACGCTTGGCGAAGAGAAAAAATGGGTTCACTACGGACTCACTTCAACAGATGTTGTCGATACCGCTCTTTCCTACCTATTAAAACAGGCGAACGACATTTTGCTCAAGGATCTTGAGAGATTTATTGACATCTTAAAAGAAAAAGCGACAGAACATAAATATACGGTGATGATGGGGCGAACACACGGCGTGCACGCAGAACCGACGACATTCGGTTTGAAGCTTGCTCTCTGGTATGAAGAAATGAAACGCAACCTCGAACGCTTCAAGCAAGCGAAAGAAGGCATCGAAGTCGGCAAAATCTCAGGTGCCGTCGGAACGTACGCGAACATCGACCCATTCGTTGAACAATACGTATGTGAGAAGCTCGGCCTAAAAGCTGCGCCGATATCCACACAGACACTGCAGCGTGACCGCCACGCCGACTACATGGCCGCCCTTGCGCTGGTGGCGACAAGCATCGAGAAATTCGCCGTTGAGATCCGCGGCCTGCAAAAAAGCGAAACGCGCGAGGTAGAGGAATTTTTCGCAAAAGGCCAAAAAGGTTCATCCGCGATGCCGCATAAGCGCAATCCGATCGGCTCGGAAAACATGACGGGAATGGCCCGCGTCATCCGCGGCTACATGCTGACGGCTTACGAAAATGTACCGCTTTGGCATGAGCGCGATATTTCCCATTCATCAGCGGAGCGCATCATTTTGCCTGATGCAACGATCGCGCTGAACTATATGCTGAACCGCTTCGGCAACATCGTCAAAAACTTGACCGTGTTCCCTGAAAACATGAAGCGCAACATGGATCGTACACTCGGCTTGATCTACTCTCAGCGCGTCCTTCTCGCTCTCATTGACACCGGCATGGCGCGTGAGGAAGCGTATGACACCGTGCAGCCGAAAGCGATGGAAGCATGGGAGAAACAAGTGCCGTTCCGCCAGCTTGTCGAAGCTGAGGAAAAAATTACGTCCCGACTGTCTCCGGAACAAATTAACGACTGCTTTGATTACAATTACCACTTAAAAAATGTCGACTACATTTTTGAACGTTTAGGCTTGGCATAGAATAGACCGCCCGCTTTTACAGGCGGGGGTCTAACTGCTTAAATATTTCCAACATTCGGGTTAGGAGGCCTTCTGTGAATATTGCGAAAAATGAACTTTTATACGAAGGAAAAGCGAAAAAGATTTACCGGACGGATGATGACAACACTTTGTTTGTCGAATACAAAAACTCAGCGACGGCTTTTAACGGAGAAAAAAAAGCCGAGATTGACGGAAAAGGCCGTTTAAATAACGAAATTTCCAGCCTGATTTTCACAAGGCTTCACGAGAAGGGAATCAACAACCACTTCGTTGAACGAATTTCTGAAACGGAGCAGCTCATTAAAAAAGTGACGATCATCCCGCTTGAAGTCGTTGTCCGCAATGTCGTTGCCGGAAGCATGTCCAAAAGGCTCGGCATTCCGGAAGGCACGGAGCTGGGGCAGCCGATTATCGAGTTTTACTACAAGGATGACGCGCTCGGCGATCCGCTGATCACAGAAGACCATATCCGGATTTTAAAAGCGGCTGAGCCTGAACAGGTGGAGAAAATCAAATCGATTACGAGACAGGTAAACGAAGAGCTGCAGACGATTTTCGCGGCTTGTGATGTCAGATTGATAGATTTCAAGCTTGAGTTCGGACTCGATGCTATGGGTGAGGTTCTGCTGGCCGACGAGATTTCCCCGGATACGTGCCGGCTTTGGGATAAAGAAACGAATGAAAAGCTTGATAAAGACGTGTTCAGAAGAAATTTAGGCGGATTGACTGATGCATACGAAGAAATTTTCAAAAGACTTGGAGGCATGTAATATGTACAAAGTGAAAGTGTATGTCAGCTTAAAAGAAAGTGTCCTAGATCCTCAAGGGAGTGCCGTCCAGCATGCTTTGCACAGCATGTCCTACAAAGAAGTTCAGGAAGTCCGCATCGGAAAATACATGGAGCTTTCCATCGAAAAATCAGACCGCGACCTTGACGTTCTCGTCAAAGAAATGTGCGAAAAGCTTTTGGCAAACACGGTGATCGAAGACTACAGATATGAAGTTGAGGAGGTTGTCGCACAGTGAAATTTGCGGTGATTGTATTGCCGGGCTCAAACTGCGATATCGATATGTACCACGCCATTCAAGATGAGCTCGGTGAAGAAGCTGAATACGTCTGGCACACGGAAACAAGTCTTGACGAATACGACGGCGTTCTGATTCCCGGAGGCTTTTCATACGGCGATTATTTAAGATGCGGCGCGATCGCCCGCTTCGCAAACATTATGCCTGCCGTCAAAAAAGCGGCTGAAGAAGGAAAGCCGGTGCTCGGGGTCTGCAACGGATTTCAAATTTTGCAGGAGCTCGGACTTCTGCCGGGTGCGATGAGACGCAATAAAGATTTGAAATTTATTTGCCGCCCGGTTGAACTGATCGTGCAAAACGATGAAACGCTGTTTACATCTTCTTATGGAAAAGGGGAATCGATTACGATCCCTGTCGCACACGGCGAAGGAAACTTCTATTGTGATGAAGAAACGCTTGCAAGATTAAAAGAAAACAACCAGATTGCTTTCACGTACGGAACGAATATCAATGGAAGCGTCGACGATATTGCCGGCGTCGTCAATGAAAAAGGCAATGTATTAGGCATGATGCCTCACCCTGAGCGCGCTGTCGACTCTCTGCTCGGAAGCGCCGACGGTCTTAAGCTGTTTCAGTCTATCGTGAAAAATTGGAGGGAAACTCATGTCGCTACTGCTTGAACCAAGTAAAGAACAAATTAAGGAAGAGAAACTCTATCAGCAAATGGGTGTCAGCGATGACGAGTTTGCCATGATTGAATCAATCCTTGGAAGGCTTCCAAACTATACGGAAATCGGGGTTTTTTCGGTCATGTGGTCAGAGCATTGCAGCTACAAAAATTCAAAGCCGATCCTGAAAAAGTTCCCGACTAAAGGCGAGCGTGTTCTGCAAGGTCCGGGAGAAGGCGCTGGGATCGTCGATATCGGCGACAACCAGGCGGTCGTCTTCAAAATCGAATCGCACAACCACCCGTCAGCGATCGAACCTTATCAGGGAGCGGCTACAGGCGTAGGCGGCATCATCCGCGACGTCTTCTCAATGGGCGCTCGTCCCATCGCTGTTTTGAACTCTCTTCGGTTTGGTGAACTCACTTCACCGCGTGTGAAGTACTTGTTTGAAGAAGTAGTCGCAGGCATCGCCGGCTACGGCAACTGCATCGGCATCCCGACCGTCGGCGGGGAAGTCCAGTTTGACAGCTGCTATGAAGGCAATCCGCTTGTCAATGCGATGTGTGTCGGCTTGATCAACCATGAAGACATTAAAAAAGGGCAGGCGAAAGGCGTCGGCAACACCGTCATGTACGTCGGTGCCAAAACGGGACGCGACGGCATCCATGGCGCAACCTTCGCCTCAGAGGAAATGTCTGATACTTCAGAAGAAAAGCGCTCAGCGGTTCAAGTCGGCGATCCGTTTATGGAAAAGCTGCTTCTTGAAGCGTGCCTTGAAGTCATCAAATCCGACGCTCTAGTCGGTATTCAGGACATGGGTGCGGCCGGACTGACAAGCTCCAGCGCGGAAATGGCGTCCAAAGCCGGTTCCGGCATCGAAATGAACCTTGACTTGATCCCGCAGCGGGAAACAGGAATGACACCTTACGAAATGATGCTTTCCGAGTCCCAGGAGCGCATGCTGCTCGTCATTGAGCGCGGCCGTGAACAGGAAATCATCGATATCTTCGACAAATATGACCTTGAAGCGGTAGCCGTGGGCCGGGTGACAGACGATAAAATGCTCCGTCTTTTCCATAATGGCGAAAAGGTCGCCGAGCTTCCGGTCGATGCGCTGGCAGAAGAGGCACCTGTCTACCACAAGCCTTCAACGGTTCCGGCATACTACAAAGAGTTCCTTGAAACAGACGTCCCTGCTCCACAAGTGGATGATGCGAAAGAAACGCTTCTCGCACTTTTACAGCAGCCGACGATTGCGAGCAAGGAATGGGTTTATGACCAATACGACTATATGGTGCGCACAAATACGGTCGTCGCTCCTGGCTCTGATGCGGCGGTTCTCAGAATCCGCGGCACGAAAAAAGCGCTCGCGATGACGACGGACTGCAATGCCCGCTATTTGTACCTCGATCCGGAAATCGGCGGGAAAATCGCTGTCGCTGAAGCCGCGCGCAATATCGTCTGCTCGGGAGCCGAGCCGCTCGCGGTCACAGACAACCTCAATTTCGGAAACCCGGAAAAGCCGGAAATCTTCTGGCAAATTGAAAAAGCGGCTGACGGCATCAGCGAGGCGTGCAATGTCTTAAGCACACCAGTCATCGGCGGAAACGTCTCCCTTTACAATGAATCGAACGGAAGTGCGATCTATCCGACGCCTGTCATCGGTATGGTCGGACTGATCGAAGATACGGCACACATCACGACACAGCAGTTCAAAGCAGCCGGCGATTTGATTTATGTCATCGGAGAAACGCTTCCTGAGTTTGCCGGAAGTGAGCTGCAAAAGCTGACGGAAGGAAAGATCTATGGAAAAGCCCCTGCGCTTGATCTCGAGGTTGAAGAGGCGCGGCAAAAAGCGCTCCTCAAAGCGATCCGTTCAGGGCTTGTCCAATCAGCGCACGACGTCTCAGAAGGCGGACTCGGTGTAGCGCTTGCCGAAAGCGTCATGTCTGCTGACGGCCTTGGCGCCGAAGTCGCACTTGCAGGCGAGCCGGCTTTATTATTCAGCGAATCACAATCACGATTCATCGTATCAGTGAAAAAAGAAGACCGTGAATCTTTCGAAAAGCTCGTGAAAGACGCCGTCCCTATCGGTGAAGTAACATCAGACGAAACGCTTGTCATCCAAGGTCAGGAAGGAAAACAATGGATTCATGCGCAGACGGAAGAGCTGAAAAGCGCGTGGAAAGGAGCTATCCCATGCTTGCTGAAATCAAAGGCTTAAATGAAGAATGCGGCGTATTTGGGATTTGGGGGCATGATGAAGCACCGCAGATTACGTACTACGGACTCCACAGCCTTCAGCACAGAGGTCAGGAAGGCGCCGGGATTGTGGCGACGGACGGGCAACAGCTGTCCGCCCACAAAGGGCTGGGGCTGATCACAGAAGTTTTCCAAAACGGCGAGCTTGAAAAAGTGAAGGGAAGAGGGGCGATCGGCCATGTCCGCTATGCAACGGCGGGCGGTGGCGGCTTTGAAAATGTGCAGCCGCTCCTGTTCCATTCGCAAAATAACGGCAGCCTGGCGCTGGCGCACAACGGCAACTTAGTGAACGCCAGCCAACTCAAGCAGCAGCTTGAAAATCAGGGAAGCATTTTTCAAACGTCTTCTGATACGGAAGTGCTCGCCCACTTAATTAAAAGAAGCGGGCACTTCGAGCTGAAAGATCAGATCAAAAACGCTCTTTCCATGCTGAAAGGCGCTTACGCTTTCTTGATCATGACGGAATCGGAAATGATCGTCGCCCTTGATCCGAACGGCCTCAGACCGTTATCAATCGCCATGCTCGGCGACGCGTATGTCGTCGCCTCGGAAACGTGCGCCTTTGATGTGGTCGGCGCGACCTATTTGCGCGATGTTGAACCTGGGGAAATGCTGATCATCAATGATGAAGGCATGAAATCTGAACGGTTCTCCATCAACATCAACCGCTCGATCTGCAGCATGGAGTACATTTATTTCTCAAGACCGGACAGCAATATTAACGGAATCAATGTCCACAGCGCCAGAAAGAACCTGGGCAAAAAGCTGGCCGAAGAATCCGGCGTTGAAGCGGATGTTGTCACAGGTGTCCCGGATTCCAGCATTTCGGCGGCAATCGGCTATGCCGAAGCGACAGGCATTCCTTACGAACTCGGACTGATCAAAAATCGCTATGTCGGCAGAACGTTTATTCAGCCGTCACAGTCGCTCAGAGAACAAGGCGTCAGAATGAAGCTTTCCGCGGTGCGCGGTGTCGTTGAAGGCAAGCGCGTCGTCATGGTAGATGATTCCATCGTGAGAGGGACGACGAGCCGCAGGATTGTGACGATGCTGCGCGAAGCCGGAGCGACGGAAGTGCACGTCAGAATCAGCTCTCCGCCGATCGCCCATCCGTGCTTTTACGGAATCGATACATCGACGCACGAAGAACTGATCGCTTCTTCGCATTCAGTGGAAGAAATCCGTCAGGAAATTGGCGCCGATACGCTGTCCTTCTTAAGCATTGAAGGGCTCCTTTCCGGAATCGGCAGAAAGTATGAAGACGAAAACTGCGGCCAGTGCATGGCCTGCTTTACGGGAAAATACCCGACGGAAATTTATCAGGATACTGAACTTCCGCACGTGAAAGAAGCCGTGTTGACAAAATAAAGTGCCTGGTGAAATGAATAAAGGGCAGCTCTTTGATTGCTGCTCTTTTGAAATTGGAAAGTATAAATCGACAAGTGCGGAATAAGGAGTGATTGTGATGTCTGAAAGCTATAAAAACGCCGGGGTTGATATTGAGGCGGGCTATGAAGCCGTAAAACGGATGAAAAAACACGTCGAACGGACAAAGCGCATCGGTGTGATGGGTTCTCTCGGCGGATTTGGCGGGATGTTCGACCTGTCGGAGCTTCCTTACAAAAAACCGGTGCTCATTTCCGGAACGGACGGCGTCGGGACGAAGCTGAAGCTGGCTTTTGCAATGGATAAACACGATACGATCGGCATCGACGCCGTGGCCATGTGTGTCAACGATGTACTGGCTCAAGGCGCTGAGCCGCTCTTCTTTCTCGACTATCTTGCACTCGGAAAAGCAGATCCGGCCAAAATCGAAGAGATCGTAGGAGGCGTTGCCGAAGGCTGTGTGCAGTCCGGATCGGCGCTAGTCGGCGGGGAAACGGCGGAAATGCCGGGGCTTTATACCGAAGATGAATATGATATCGCCGGTTTTGCAGTTGGCGCCGCGGAAAAGGACGGGATCGTAACAGGCGAAAAGATTCAGGAAGGGCATCTTTTAATCGGGCTCTCTTCAAGCGGTCTTCACAGCAACGGCTTTTCACTCGTGCGGAAAGTTCTTCTTGAGGATGCCGGCTTGAGCCTCTCTGAAACATATCCACCTTTTGAACGGCCTCTTGGCGAAGAGCTTTTAGAGCCGACAAAAATTTATGTCAAACCTGTGCTTGAAGCGGTCAAAACAGGGAAAGTCGACGGCATGGCCCATATCACGGGCGGCGGTTTTTATGAAAATCTGCCGAGGATGATGCCCGACGGCCTTGGCGTTGAAATCGACAACGGCTCATGGCCCGTTCCTCCCGTCTTCCCGTTTATTCAGGAAAAGGGCGGTTTGAAATCAGAAGAAATGTTCAATGTCTTCAACATGGGAATCGGCTTTGTGCTGGCGGTCAAAGAAGAGCATATGACAGACATCATTCAAACGCTCGAAAACAATGGAGAAAAAGCATACTTGATCGGCCGGGTGAAAAGCGGAAGCGGCGTGACGTTTGGCGGTGCCGGACTTTCATGAAAAAATTTGCGGTTTTTGCATCAGGAAGCGGAACGAATTTTGCAGCGATCTTAAAGAAGATGAAAGAAGAAAACTGGGATGCCGAAATCGTGCTTGTCGTCTGTGACAAGCCGCAGGCGAAAGTGCTTGAAAGAGCGGAAGAAGCCGGAATCCCGTCATTTGCCTTCCAGCCGAAATCGTTCGAAAACAAAGCGGCTTTTGAACAGATCATCGTCGAACAGCTGCGTCTCCACGGGGCGGAGTGGATCGTACTGGCGGGTTACATGAGGCTGATCGGTGACACGCTTCTTTCGGCATACCGGAACAAAATCGTCAACATCCATCCGTCGCTCCTCCCGGCTTTTCCGGGAATTGACGCGATCGGACAAGCGTACAGAGCCGGTGTGAAAGTAGCCGGAATCACAGTTCATTATGTTGATGCAGGCATGGATACAGGACCGATCATCGCTCAGCGGGCCCTTGAGCTTGAAAAAGACGAAACATTGGAATCCCTGGAAGAAAAGATTCACAATTTGGAACACGAACTTTATCCGGAAGTCATCAAAGAGCTTCTTGAACTAAATGGCAGAGGTGAGAAGGAATGACGATCAAACGCGCATTGATCAGCGTATCTGATAAAACAAACATTGTCCCTTTTGTAAAAGAATTGACAGAGCTTGGCGTTGAGGTAATTTCTACAGGCGGCACGAGCAAACTTCTTCAGGAAAACGGTGTTGATGTCATCGGCATTTCTGAAGTGACGGGCTTTCCGGAAATCATGGACGGCCGTCTGAAAACCCTTCATCCGAATATTCACGGCGGGCTTCTTGCCGTCCGCGGCAATGAAAAACATATGGCTCAGCTGAATGAACAAGGAATCAAGCCGATTGACCTTGTGGTCGTCAACCTATATCCATTTAAAGAAACGATCTCAAAAGAAGGCGTCACTTACGAAGAAGCGATTGAAAACATCGATATCGGCGGACCGGGCATGCTTCGCGCCGCGGCGAAAAACCACCAGGATGTGGCCGTCATCGTCGATCCCCGCGACTATAGCCCTGTATTGAACGACATTAAGGAATCAGGCGGCGTCTCCCTTGAGAAAAAACGCGAGCTTGCGGCGAAAGTATTCCGCCACACGGCGGCATATGACGCCTTGATCGCAGACTATTTAACAAATGTGACAGGTGAAAAAGAGCCAGAGCAGTTCACCGTGACATTCGAGAAAAAACAATCGCTCCGCTACGGGGAAAACCCGCATCAGGAAGCTGTTTTTTATCAAAGCGCCATCCCTGTGAAAGGATCGATCGCTTCAGCGAATCAGCTGCACGGAAAAGAGCTTTCCTACAACAACATTAAAGACGCGGATGCCGCGGTCCAAATCGTCCGTGAATTCTCAGAGCCGGCAGCCGCTGCCGTCAAGCATATGAACCCGTGCGGCGTAGGCACAGGAGAAACGATTGCAGAAGCGTTCAACAAAGCGTATGCAGCTGATCAAACATCGATTTTCGGCGGGATTATCGCCCTTAACCGCGAAGTCGACAAAGCGACGGCTGAAGTGCTTCAGCAAATCTTCTTGGAGATCATCATTGCCCCTTCATTCAGCGAAGAAGCGCTTGAGATTTTAACGTCCAAGAAAAACCTCCGTCTGCTCACACTCGATGTCAATCAGCCTGTCAAAAACGAAAAGCAGCTGACATCTGTTCAAGGCGGGCTTTTGATTCAGGATCTGGATATGCACGGTTTTGATGACGCCGAGATTACGATTCCGACAAAAAGAGAGCCGACCGAACAGGAATGGGCCGATCTGAAGCTTGCCTGGAAAGTCGTCAAACACGTCAAATCAAACGCCATCGTTCTCGCAAAAGACGACATGACGATCGGCGTCGGCGCCGGGCAAATGAACCGTGTCGGCTCCGCAAAAATCGCGATCGAACAGGCCGGCGAAAAAGCGAAGGGCAGCGCGCTCGGATCAGACGCATTTTTCCCGATGCCTGATACGGTCGAAGAAGCGGCTAAAGCCGGTGTGACGGCGATCATTCAGCCGGGCGGTTCGGTGCGTGATGAAGATTCGATTCAAAAAGCGGATGAATACGGAATTGCGATGGTGTTCACCGGAATCCGCCATTTCAAACATTAAGGGGAGTGACCAGTGTGAATGTATTGATTATCGGTAGAGGTGGAAGAGAGCATACACTCGCCTGGAAAGCGGCGCAAAGCCCTCTTGTCGGCACCGTCTACGCGGCGCCCGGAAATGACGGAATGGCCGGGACGGCCGAACTCGTTGATCTTGATGAAGGAAACCACAAGGGACTCATCGCTTTTGCAAAGGAAAACAACATCGGACTGACGATCGTCGGTCCTGAGGTCCCTTTGATTGAAGGTCTTGTCGATGAATTTGAAAAAGCGGGCTTGCCGGTATTCGGCCCTTCCGCCAAAGCCGCGGAGATCGAAGGCAGCAAACAGTTTGCGAAAGATCTGATGAAGAAATATCAGATTCCCACAGCCGAATACGACACATTTACATCATTTGATCAAGCGAAAGCCTATGTCGAAGCCAAAGGCGCGCCGATTGTCATTAAAGCGGACGGGCTTGCCGCCGGAAAAGGCGTCACAGTCGCGATGACAGAGGAAGATGCGATTCAGTGTTTGCACGACTTTCTCGAAGACGAAAAATTCGGCGAAGCCAGCGCATCCGTCGTTATCGAAGAATTTTTAAGCGGTGAAGAGTTTTCACTGATGGCTTTTGTCAAAGGTGAAAAAGTGTATCCGATGGTAATCGCACAGGATCACAAGCGGGCTTTTGACGGAGACAAAGGCCCGAATACAGGGGGGATGGGCGCCTATTCTCCTGTGCCGCAGATTTCCGACGCGGTCGTCGGGGATGCCGTCAAAACAATCCTTGAGCCCGCCGCCAAGGCGATGGTCAATGAAGGACGTTCGTTTACGGGCATCTTATATGCCGGCTTAATGCTGACCGAAAAAGGAACAAAAGTGATCGAATTCAACGCCAGATTCGGTGATCCGGAGACACAGGTCGTCCTCCCGCGCCTTGAATCAGACCTTGTGCAAGTGATGCTTGATCTGTTGGAAGACCGCCAAGTCGAGCTCAAGTGGAAAGACACGGCGGCGGTCACCGTCGTCCTCGCATCCGAAGGCTACCCGGAAAGCTATGAAAAAGGCACACCGATCGGTGCCTTGACACCGGTTGAGGAAGAGACGGTCGTCTTTCATGCAGGAACGAAAAAAAGCGGCGGGCAGTTTGTGACAAACGGCGGCCGCGTCGCCAATGTCACGGCGTTTGCCGATACGTTTGAAGCCGCAAGGGAAACAGCCTATAAAGCAGTAAAACAAATTGCCAAGCCGGGGCTCTTTTACCGGACGGATATCGGTTCGCGCGCTTTGAAAGCCGCGCAACAATAAACATGAAGAGAGACAAAATGGGAAGCGCATTTTGTCTCTTTTTTTATATCGGCTTTTTTTGGATCAGGCTGATCATGGATTCCGCCATAAATTCCGGTGTATAAGGCATTCCGTTTTCAAGCCACCATGCCGCCGTACCCGCATAAGCGGAAATCACGAACTGCCGCTGAATGTCCAAGGGCACTGTATGTTCAACTTCACCGGCTGCAGCTTTTTTAATGCCCGTCAAAAAGCTGTCATTCCAAAAATCCTGAAGCAATTCCTTAATATTCAGTTCATACCGTCTGTTCATGATGATCGTAAAATCAGGGCTGTTCTTTTTTAAATGCTGATAGAAACGCAGCACATACCAGTACGCTTCGGGCTTGTCCCCGGAGAGCTCAGCATCAAGGGGCGAGAAAATCTCTTTTTGCATGGCTGCAAACATCTCGCTCACATTTTGGAGCAGCAAATCATATTTGTCTTGGTAATGCTGATAAAATGTCGTTCG
Source organism: Bacillus sp. HSf4 (assembly GCF_029537375.1). NCBI lineage: Bacteria > Bacillati > Bacillota > Bacilli > Caryophanales > Bacillaceae > Bacillus > Bacillus sp. HSf4. The sequence goes on from NZ_CP120679.1 coordinate 780,231, forward strand.
ATTCAAGTTTGCCTGTTTTGTAATGTCCTGTACGGATATCTTTTCCCATTCTTTTTCAGCAAGCAGGTGAAAAAGGGCCATTTTTAAACGGTTTTTCGATTGCGTCACCCGCTTGTCCCCGCGGTAGCTGTCCATCAAGCCTCCTCCTCCGAACTTTTTCGACACTTCTTTCTCATCTGTTGGTTGAATCATCCAGCTGATTCTTTTAATTTTAAACTAACATATTTGTAAAAATGAATCAGCTAAACAAAAGAAGGAGTGAAGCGAGTGAAACAAGCAAAACAGCAGAACCCCATTCAAAAAGCGCTGCTTAACGGAAAGAACAGCCAGGACCCGTATGATCCGTTTCCATGGTATGAAAGCATTCGCAAGGAATCGCCTGTACACTATGATGAAGACAGCGAAGTGTGGAGCGTGTTTTTGTATGAGGATGTCAAAAAGGTGATCAGTGACAAAGACTTCTTTTCCAATCAATTTCCCCACACTGAAGGTACCAATACATTTGCCAAAACAATGGTCAGCATGGACCCGCCAAAACATACCCGGATCAGGTCGATCGTCAACAAGGCTTTTACCCCGCGCGTCATGAAAGCTTGGGAGCCGCGGATTCAGGAGCTGACGGATGAACTGCTGAAAGAGACTCGCGGACGGGAAGAAATCGATCTTGTGCAGGATTTTTCTTACCCCTTGCCCGTCATCGTCATTTCTGAAATGCTGGGCGTTCCTGCTCAGTATAAGGAGAAATTCAAGGAATGGTCCGATTTGTTGGTCAGTTTGCCAAAGAGTGATCATCAGGAAGACGTGCTGGCGTGGATAAATGCGAGAGATCAAGGAGAAAAAGAGCTGAGTGCGTTTTTTGAAGACATCATTCAAGAGAAAAGACAGAATCTAGGAGACGATATCATTTCGCTCTTAATTCAAGCTGAACAAGAAGGGGAAAAGCTTTCGCCAGATGAACTTGTGCCGTTTTGCAATCTGCTTTTGCTGGCCGGCAATGAGACGACGACGAATTTGATTTCAAATGCGGTATACAGCATTCTTGAAAAGCCGGGTACATACGATGCGCTGGGCAATGAACCCGATCTGATTCCGCAGGCTGTCGAGGAAGCTGTCCGCTTTCGCGCTCCCGCCCCGATGATCGTCCGCTATGTCAAGCAGGATATTGAGATCAGGGGGACACGGTTGAAAAAGGGAGAAGGTGTCATCGCTTTTCTTGCTTCAGCCAACCGGGATGAATCCAAATTTGCAAGGGCGCACGAATTTGATATTCACCGCCATCCGAACCCGCACATCGGATTTGGCCACGGGATTCACTTCTGCCTCGGCGCCCCGCTGGCACGGCTGGAAGCCAAAATCGCGCTGACGGCGCTTTTGAAACAATATGCTTCAATGGAAAAGCTCTCGATTACACCGATGGCAAACACCAGCATGTACGGTCTGAAACATTTCCGCCTCCGCGTGAAGCCCGCCGGAGAATCGGCGCCTTTTCAATCATGAAAAAAGCACCCTAACCGGGTGCTTTTTTACGGCTGTTCGCCAGTCTGTCCCTGTTGCTTCATATAAGTTTGGCAAACATATGTCATGGGACAAAATCGTAAAATGCCGGAAGCGGCTTTCAGCGCGCCCATAAACATGCAGAAAAGCGTCATTCTGCACCACGGTTTTCTCGTAAACTTTGCCGCTGCCGCCGACAGGATCGTCAGTCCGCAGGCGATGCGAAATACGGCGTCAAACAGTCCGATGTTTTGCTTCATGATCAATTCCTCCGATTAAAATAATTAAATAAAGTGTTTATTCGAAAAATTGTAACGTGTTGGTAATGCGTGACTATAGTAAATGTGTTAACATAGGATCATTACATGTAAAGGAGAGTATGTGAATGTTCGAACGCACCTTAATTTGGAAAAACAAGCACATCAGATCGCAAGTTGATGTTGTAAGTTCAAGGCTGCTCCCAACGCTCCTTTTACGAAATGCATCCGTACTGAACCCGTTTTTAAAGCAATGGATCAAAGCAAACGTATGGATTCATCATGACAGAATCGTCTATGTCGGCCGAGATTTGCCTAAATCGGCTGTTAAAACTACAATAGATTGTGAAGGAAAATACATTGTACCCGGGTATATTGAGCCTCATGTGCATCCTTTTCAAATTTATAATCCCCAAACATTGGCTGAATATGTGTCACAGTTTGGCACGACGACATTCGTGAATGACAACTTATTTCTGCTTTTGCATTGCGGAAAAAAGAAAGCGTTTTCTATATTGGAGGAACTGAAAAAACAGCCTGTCCACTACTACTGGTGGTCAAGGTATGACCTGCAGACCGAAGTCTTGAATGAAGATCAAATCTTATCGATCGATTACCGAAAACATTGGGGAGAACATCCGGATGTGATACAGGGAGGAGAAATGACAAGCTGGCCGCGCCTTTTGGACGGCGATGATCTGATCCTGCATTGCATGCAGTGCACGAAAAGAAGGCGGAAGCGAATTGAAGGCCATTTTCCGGGCGCATCGGAAAAAACATTAACAAAAATGAAGCTTTTCGGCGCTGACGCCGATCATGAAGCCATGACGGGAAAGGAAGTGCTCAAGCGGCTTGAGCTTGGGTATCATGTGGGGCTGAGGAATTCTTCCATCAGGCCTGACCTGCGAAAGATTTTGCGCGAGCTTCATGAAGAAGGCTTTCGCCATTATGACCATTTGTTTTATACGACGGACGGCGCCACACCGAACTTTTATAAGGAAGGCATGACGAACAAGCTGATCGAAATTGCCATTGATGAAGGAGTGCCGTTGATTGACGCTTATAATATGGCCTCATTTAACATCGCCAAATATTATCATATGGAAGACATTCTCGGCGTTGTCGCACCGGGAAGATACGCGACACTCAACATTTTGGAGAGTCCTGAAAAACCCGATCCCGTGACGGTTCTTGCGAAGGGGCGAATCTTGAAGGCGGACGGCATTGATATGAAGGCGTTTACAGAGCCGGATTGGCAAAAAGGGGGTCTTGTCCCTCTCAACCTTTCATATGATCTAACGATGGATGATTTGCAGTTTTCGATGCCGCTCGGCTTGAAAATGAGGAATTCGGTCATTATGGAACCTTATACAATTGAGATTGACAATTCCGTCAATCAGCTCTCTTTTGACCATGATGAAAGCTATCTTTCCATGTTTGACAAAAACGGAAAATGGCGGGTCAATACGATGCTGAAAGGATTCGCGACCCGGGTTCAAGGGTTTGTCAGCTCATACTCAACAACGGGGGACATTGTGGCAATCGGCAAAAACAAGGAAGACATGCTGCTTGCCTTTAAACGGATGAAAGAAATCGGAGGGGGAATCGTCTTAGCCGAAAACGGAAAAATACTGCACGAGATTCCTCTGCATTTAAGCGGCGGCGCATCAAATGAGACGTATGAGAAGGTGCTTGAAAGGGAAGAAACATTAAAAGAACTTCTTTTCGAAAGAGGCTATACATTCAGCGATCCTGTCTACACGCTTCTTTTTCTGCAAAGCACGCATCTCCCTTACATCAGAGTGACGCCGAAAGGGATCTTTGATGTCATGAAAAAAACTGTACTCTTTCCATCGATAATGCGTTAAAATATAAAAGAGCGGGAGCTATTTGATGATCAATCGATATGTAAGAGTGCTGCTGTGTTTTGCCTGTGTATGTTTGCTTGCATCATGCCAGCAGCAGAATAAGCAGGAGTCTGGAGAGAAACGATATCCGCTTTCGGGAATGAAAACGGACGGGGACATCCAAAAGCGGCCGATTGCTGTCGTGGTCAATAATCATTCGAAAGCAAGGCCGCAGTCCGGTTTAAGCAAAGCCGACATTGTGATTGAGGCGCTCGCTGAAGGACGGATTACCAGGTTTCTGGCGATTTTCCAGAGTGAAATGCCTGAAGCGGTCGGTCCTGTCAGAAGCGCGCGGGAGTATTTCATTGATTTGGCTCTCGGCTTTGACGCCGTATTTGTGCACCACGGCTGGAGTCCTGGTGCGAAAAGCCGGCTTGAAAGCGGTGAAGCCGATTATGTCAATGGAATGGATTATGACGGCAGTCTGTTTTGGAGAGCGGATTTTCGACAAGCGCCGCATAATTCGTACACGTCATTCGAAAACATCAAACAAGCAGCTGAAGAAAAAGGATATGCCCTAAAAGCCCGCACAGATTCGCTTCCTTTTACAGAAAGCCGCAAAAAGCCTTCAAAGCCGCTTTATTCCATCCGGTTGGATTATGGAACAACATCTGTTGCAAACCGTGTGGAATACGGTTATGATCAGAAGGCTGACGGCTATGTGAGAACGTCAAACGGCGCTGTCACAACAGATCTTGAAACAGACAAACCGGTTATTCTTCAAAACATTCTAATAGCGGAAGCCGAACATCATCAAAAGGATGCGTACGGGAGAAGGGAAATCGACCTCATGTCCGGCGGAAAAGGGCTGCTTTTGCAAAACGGGGAAGTCCGTCAGATCAACTGGAAAAACGAAAACGGCCGAATCATCCCTGTTGATGACGGAAAAACCGTTCCATTCGTGCCGGGTAAAACATGGATCAATATCATTCCCGATCTCAGCAAGGTTTCTATTAGTAAAGGAGAAGGTGTTAACGATGCAGATCGATAAATTGCGCGGGAGAGAGCTGGACCAGCTTTTTCAATCCATTCTGTCATTAAAAGATCTCGAAGAATGCTATCGCTTTTTCGATGATTTGTGCACGATAAATGAAATTCAGTCACTGGCTCAGCGGCTCGAAGTGGCCAGGATGCTTCGCGACGGCAACACGTATCACAAAATTGAGACGGAAACCGGAGCGAGCACGGCGACCATTTCCCGGGTGAAGCGCTGCCTGAACTACGGAAACGACGCTTATATCATGGCCCTGGACCGTGTAAAAGAAAAAGAATCTGAATCATCTTCGTGATGTACACTTGGACCGCCTGGCTTGGCGGTCTTTTCATGTCCGTCAACTTTTGCCTCCGTTGTATGATTCCTCCTTCATCTTTCTGCACGATCCGTTTTTCCAAAGAGAATGAATTTGTTATAATATTTAAATGGTAAGAACGATTGGAGGAGCTTTTTTCATGTACGATATTACCGAGTGGAAGCACGTCTTTAAACTCGATCCCGATAAAGAGATAACGGATGATCAGCTTGAACAGCTGTGTGAATCCGGCACAGATGCGATTTTGATCGGCGGAAGCGACAATGTCACAGAGGACAATGTCCTGCGGCTGATGTCAAAGGTTCGCCGTTTTTTAGTCCCATGCATCCTTGAGGTGTCAACGATTGGCGCGATCGTTCCGGGATTTGACCTGTATTTTATCCCGACGGTGCTGAACAGCAGGGACCGCGACTGGATTGTCGGTTTACATAAAGAGGCGATGAAAGAGTACGGCGAACTGATGTCGCCTGAAGAAATCGTTGTTGAAGGTTACTGTATTTTGAATCAAGACTGCAAGGCGGCCGCTTTGACAAATGCTGATGCTTCGCTTGATCTTGAAGACATTAAAGCATACGCGCGAATGGCTGAGCATCTTTTCCGGCTGCCCGTCTTTTACATGGAATACAGCGGCATGCTTGGAGACGCCGAGGCGGTTAAAGAAGCAAAGTCTGTGCTGCAACGTACGACATTGTTTTACGGCGGCGGGATTAAAGATCCGGAAACAGCGGCGAAAATGGCTGAGCATGCCGATGTGATCGTCGTCGGAAACGCGGTTTATGAAAATTTCGGACAAGCGCTGAAAACGGTAAAAGCCGTAAAAGAGTAAGGCGAAACGAATCGGATTGGTTTATAATAGAACATATGTTTTGAATAGGCGGTGAACGGATTTTGAATTATATTAGCGACCAATTATTAAATGGGTTGAATAAAGTGCAGCAGGAAGCGGTCAGGACAACGGATGGGCCGCTTTTGATCATGGCCGGCGCGGGAAGCGGCAAGACGAGGGTGCTGACACATCGGATCGCCTACCTGATGGCGGAAAAGCGTGTCGCACCTTGGAATATTTTGGCGATTACCTTTACGAACAAAGCGGCCAGAGAAATGAAAGAACGTGTGGAAAGCATTCTTGGGCCGGGAGCCGATGACATTTGGATTTCGACATTCCACAGCATGTGCGTCAGAATTTTGCGGAGAGATATCGACCGGATCGGGATCAACCGAAATTTCTCAATTTTGGACACCTCAGATCAGCTTTCCGTGATTAAAGGTATTTTAAAAGAGAGAAACATCGATCCGAAAAAATTCGACCCGCGGAGCATTCTCGGTTCGATCAGCGGCGCGAAAAACGAATTGATCGAACCGGAGGAATACGAGAAAACGGCGGGCGGCTTCTTTGATCAGGTCGTCAGCGACGTGTATACGGATTATCAGAAAAAGCTGCGGAAAAATCAGTCGCTCGATTTTGACGACTTGATCATGACGACGATCCGTCTGTTCGACCGGGTTCCCGAAGTGCTCGAATACTATCAGCGCAAATTTCAATACATTCATGTCGATGAGTATCAGGATACAAACAGAGCGCAGTACCTGCTCGTCAAAAAGCTGGCGCAGCGCTTCCAAAACATCTGCGTCGTCGGGGATTCGGACCAGTCGATTTACAGATGGCGCGGGGCGGACATCGCCAACATTCTTTCATTTGAAAAAGACTATCCGAACGCAAGCGTCATTCTGCTTGAACAAAACTACAGATCGACGAAGCGGATTTTGCATGCGGCGAATGAAGTGATCCAACACAATTCAAACAGAAAGCCGAAAAACCTTTGGACGGAAAATGATGAAGGTGCGAAAATCTCTTACTTCAGAGGCGACAATGAATTTGGCGAAGGCCAATTTGTCGCGGGCAAAATCAGGGAGCTTGCCGGCTCCGGAAAACGATCCCTTTCAGACATCGCGATTTTGTACCGGACGAACGCCCAGTCCCGTGTGATCGAGGAAACGTTGATGAAAGCGAACATCAACTATAATATTGTCGGCGGCACGAAATTCTACGACAGAAAAGAAATCAAAGACATTCTCGCGTATTTGCGCCTTGTGGCAAATCCTGATGATGATATCAGCTTCGCAAGGATCGTCAATGTGCCGAAGCGCGGCGTCGGTGCGACGTCCGTCGATAAAATCGCGGCGTATGCCGATATGAACGGGATGTCTTTATTTGAAGCGCTCGGCCAGGTTGATTTTATCGGCCTCAGTGCCAGAGCGGCCAACGCGCTTGACGAGTTCAGACAGATGATCGAAAACTTGACGAATATGCAGGAATACTTATCCGTCACAGAGCTGACGGAAGAAATTCTTGAAAAAACCGAATACCGCGAGATGCTGAAAGCGGAAAAATCTCTGGAAGCCCAGAGCCGTCTCGAAAATATCGACGAGTTTTTATCCGTGACGAAAAACTTTGAGCAGCAAAGCGAAGACAAATCGCTCGTCGCCTTTTTGACGGATTTGGCGCTCATCGCCGATATCGACCAGCTTGATCAAAAAGAAGAAGAGTCCGGAAATAAAGACGCCGTCATTTTAATGACGCTCCATGCCGCAAAAGGGCTTGAATTTCCGGTTGTTTTCCTGATGGGTCTTGAAGAAGGGGTCTTCCCGCACAGCCGCTCCCTGATGGAGGAAGCGGAAATGGAAGAGGAGCGCAGGCTCGCCTATGTCGGCATTACGAGGGCTGAGGAAGAGCTCTATTTGACAAACGCGAAAATGCGGACGTTATTCGGCAGAACGAATATGAATCCGGAATCGAGGTTCATCGCGGAAATACCGGAAGAATTATTGGACAATCTAAATGAGAAGAAGAAAGATCTGAAAAGTCCGTTCGCAAGAAGACCTGAGCGGAGGGGACCGGTGAAGAGACCAGCCGCCGCATCCTACAGCAAAACGGGCGGAGACGGCGTCAATTGGGCCGTCGGCGACAAAGCTTCCCATAAAAAGTGGGGTGTCGGAACGGTCGTCAGCGTCAAAGGATCCGGCGAATCGACAGAGCTTGACATTGCCTTTCCGAGCCCGATCGGAGTGAAGCGTCTTCTCGCGGCCTTTGCGCCAATTGAAAAGCAATAATGGCAAAAGACCTGAAATGAAAGGACGAAATCAATGGAAAAAGAAGCAGCGAAACGCCGTGTGGAACAACTGCGTGCACTGATCAACCAATACAACTATGAATATCACACACTTGACGATCCGAGCGTGCCAGACTCCGAATACGACAAGCTGATGAAGGAGCTCATTTCAATAGAAGAGGAGCACCCTGATCTGAAAACGCCCGACTCTCCTTCACAGCGCGTCGGCGGAGCCGTTTTGGACGCTTTTCAAAAAGTGCAGCACAAAACGCCGATGCTGAGCCTCGGCAACGCGTTTAACGACGAAGATCTGCGCGACTTTGACCGCAGGGTGCGCCAGGCGGTCGGAGACGTTGAATATAACGTTGAATTCAAAATTGACGGTCTTGCCGTTTCATTGCGGTATGAAAACGGCGTATTTGTCAGAGGTGCGACAAGGGGCGACGGAACGACCGGCGAGGATATCACAGAGAATTTGAAGACGATCAGAACCATTCCCCTCAAAATGAAGCGCGACCTTTCGATTGAAGTGCGCGGGGAAGCCTACATGCCGAAACGCTCCTTCGAATTGCTGAATGAAGCGCGGCATGAAAGGGGCGAAGAGCCGTTTGCAAACCCGCGCAATGCGGCTGCCGGCTCCTTAAGACAGCTTGATCCGAAAATTGCCGCGAAACGAAATCTTGATATCTTCGTCTACAGTATAGCGGAGCTTGACGAAATGGGTGTCGAAAGGCAGAGCCAGGGGCTCGATTTTCTCGATGAACTCGGCTTTAAAACGAATCACGAACGAAAAAAATGCAGCACGATCGAAGAAGTCATCGAAATCGTTGAAGAGCTGAAGACAAAACGGGCCGACCTCCCGTATGAAATTGACGGGATCGTCATTAAAGTCGATTCCCTTCACCAACAGGATGAGCTCGGCTATACGGCGAAAAGCCCGCGCTGGGCGATCGCCTACAAATTTCCGGCTGAAGAGGTTGTCACAAAGCTGTTGGATATTGAATTGAGCGTCGGCCGCACAGGCGTTGTGACGCCGACGGCGATTCTGGAGCCCGTGAAAGTGGCGGGAACGACGGTCCAAAGAGCTTCCCTTCACAACGAAGATTTAATTAAGGAGAAGGACATCCGGCTTTTGGACAAAGTCGTCATCAAAAAAGCGGGCGACATCATCCCTGAGGTTGTCAATGTCCTTGTTGAACAGCGGACCGGTGAGGAAAAGGAGTTCAATATGCCGGAGGAATGTCCGGAATGCGGAAGCGAACTCGTCCGAATCGAAGGCGAAGTCGCGCTTCGCTGCATCAATCCGGAATGTCCGGCACAGATCAGGGAAGGCCTGATTCATTTCGTTTCCCGCAATGCCATGAATATAGAGGGGCTCGGTGAGCGTGTCATCACCCAGCTGTTCCGTGAGGATTTGGTCCACAATGTCGCAGACCTTTACAAGCTGACAAAGGATCAGCTGATCAAGCTTGAACGGATGGGCGAAAAATCGACCGACAACCTGTTGGCCTCCATCGACAAATCGAAGGAAAATTCATTGGAGCGGCTGCTTTTCGGCCTCGGCATCCGCTTTATCGGCGAGAAAGCGGCGAAAACGCTCGCCATGCATTTCGAAACGCTCGACAGGCTTAAAAAAGCATCAAAAGAAGAATTAATCGAAGTGGAAGAAATCGGCGATAAGATGGCGGACGCCCTCGTCACTTATTTTGAAAAAGAAGAGATTCTGAAGCTGTTGGCTGAGCTGGAAGAGCTCGGCGTCAATACGGTTTACAAAGGCCCGAAAAAAGCGGCCGCCGAAGACAGCGATTCCTATTTTGCCGGAAAAACGATCGTGCTGACCGGTAAGCTCAGCGAGATGTCGCGAAACGACGCGAAAGCGGAAATTGAAGCGCTCGGGGGAAAAATCACAGGCAGTGTAAGCAAAAAAACCGATCTTATCATTGCCGGCGAAGCGGCAGGCAGCAAACTGGCCAAAGCTGAAGAGCTGAACATCGAAGTCTGGGATGAAGCAAGGCTGATCAGTGAGCTAAAGAAATAAGAGGAGTGTGTTCTATTGAAAAAGATATTATGTTTGGCGGCTGCTGCGGGTATGCTGATGCTCTCAGCCTGTGCGCCGAATTTTGGGGGAGAAGAAGAACAGGAGATGGTCCAAAAGACGGAAAAGTCAAAAGAAAAAGCGATCATTCCGAAATACAACATCTCTGATTCTTATTATAAAATGGTTCTTCCTTTTAAAGCCGGAAAAGCCCGGGGATTGACGACAGAGCGGCTGAATACGAGGCTTGACATCGATGAATTTGAAACAGGCATGATGCGCCTCGCACAGAATTCTTTCCCTACGGACGATTACCTTTTTCAGGAAGGTCAATATTTGGATGAAGATACTGTGACAAGCTGGCTGGCACGGAAAAAAACGGGCGATGACCTGAAGAAGGCGCAGAAAGAAGATAAGAATTTTGAAAATCTCGGGCTGAATCCGCCTCTTTCCGGAAGCGGGTCAAAGGAAGAGCAAAACGAGAAAAGCCCGATCTATCTCGCTCATATGCTTGAGCACGATTACCTTGTCCGCAAAGACAAAGACACGATCGAGCTGGGCGGTGTTGTCATCGGTCTGGCGCTCAATTCTGTTTACTATTACCGCGAAAATGTCGGCGATCCGCAAAAAGAAGTGACAATCAGCGATAAAAAATTGAAAACAGAAGGCGAAAAGATCGCGCAGGAAGTCGCAAAACGAATCCGCAACATGGATGATCTGAAGAATATTCCGATGACGATCGTCCTATACAAACAGGCGCCGAAATCATCGATCGTGCCTGGAAACTTTATCGCAAAAACCGAAGTGAAAGCAGGTTCAAGCGAAATCAGCGGCTGGGACAATATCAATGAAGAATACACCTTCTTCCCATCAGATGAAGGGAAGGAAAAGCACCCGGATGACTCAGAGCTTTTTAAACGGTTTAAAAATAAAGTCGATACGTATTTCCCGAACTACACAGGTGTTGTCGGCACAGCCTTGTATAAAGACGGCGAAATGCAGGAGATGAAAATCAATATCCCGATGCAGTTTTACGGGAAAAGCGAAGTCATTGCCTTTACGCAATTTCTGACCGGTGAAGTGATGGATTACTACGGTAAGAGCGGACTGAATGTGGAAATCAACATTACGTCATCTGACGGACAGGAAGCCCTCATCCTCAAAAAGCCGGGAGACAAAGAACCGACCGTTCATATTTATGATTCATAAAAGAAGAAGCAGCTGGATAAGGCTGCTTCTTTTCGCATTTAAAGCGTATCGCATTTAACGCCGACGACACCGTCGATCGCTTTGATGTCGTAATAAACATCAGTGACATACCTCTTCTTATGGACCATGATTTTCGTTTCCATAATCGGGAAGTCTTTTTCCCGCATATCATCGATCCGGACGGAGTGAATCCGGATGTCTTTCGCTTTCATTTCCTTGAGGATATCGGTCATTTTATCCTTATCAGACAGCGACATGCGAATGCGGATTTCTTTTTCCTGGAGACGGTCCGGACCGATTTTCCCGATCAGCCATGGCAAAAACTCGACGCTCACTAATATAAAGATCAGACTGATAAATGCTTCTTTGTAAAAACCGGCGCCAATCGCAACGCCGAGACCTGCCGCACCCCAGATCATCGCAGAGGTGGTCAGGCCGGATATGACATCATTGCTTTTTCTTAAGATGACGCCGGCCCCGATAAAGCCGATGCCGGAAATAATTTGCGCCGGCAGCCGCAACGGGTCCATCATAATCCTGTTTGATTTCGGAAAATGATAGGCTGCATCAATGCTCACCAATGTCAGGACGCATGAGCTGATCGCAATGACAATACAGGTTTTCAAGCCGAGCGGCTTGTTTTTCAATTCCCTTTCAAGACCGATGACCATGCCGATCAATGTCGCTGTTCCCAGCTTCAGGACCGTATCAAGGTCGATATGCCAATCCATGCCTTCGGACCTCCTTTCTCACTGAGCTGATTGATATGATTTTCTCACAGACATGACCGACAGACAACCATTTTTGAAAGGCGGGACTTTGCATGCTGATGTTTTTATCACTCATGTTTCCACTGGCGGTTTCCGTCATCATCTTGGCTGCTGCCTGCAATATGTTGATCCGCAAAAAAACCATTCAAAACCACTATACCCCTTTTGATTATATTGCCGGACAAACCGCAAAAGAATTCCATGAAGAAAAAAAGAGAAGCAAAGCCGGGACGATGATGAAAATAAAAAAGCTGCCAGGACATATATCTGGCAGCTTTTTTGTTGATGATTAAGAATGATTATCCTCGTGCGTCTGTTCCATTTCCTCAAACATGTCAGAAGCGACTTTAGCCGGCTTATTCGTCGTCAGACTGACAACGATAACGGCAAGCAGACTCAGGAAGAATCCAGGGATCATTTCATATACGCCGGTTGCCTCTTGAAGTCCGAAAATAATACAAATCAACACGGTGACAGCCCCTGTAATCATACCCGCTAATGCGCCCCACTGGTTCATTCGTTTCCAGTACAGGCTGAGAAGAATGGCGGGTCCAAAGGCGGATCCAAACCCTGCCCAAGCATAGCCGACGAGATCCAAGATCGTGTCATTTGGGCTTATGGACAGAAGAATGGCGATGACAGCGACCAGGAGAACGCTCAGACGGCCGACAAAGACAAGCTCTTTATCGGTAGCTTTGCGGCGGAAGAACGTTCTGTAAAAGTCTTCCGTCATGGCGCTAGACGTCACCAACAGCTGGGACGATACCGTACTCATGATAGCCGCAAGCAATGCGGAAAGCAGGAATCCTGTAATCAACGGATGGAACAATACCTTTGAAAAGACGATGAAGATCGTTTCAGGATCTTTCAGACTTGCACCCGTCTCATGGATATACGCCACTCCGATCAGTCCGACAAGCAATGCGCCGATGACAGAGATAATCATCCACCCCATCGCAATGCGTCGGGCAGGCTTCAGCTCTTTTACGGATGAAATCGCCATAAAGCGGACGATGATATGCGGTTGCCCGAAGTAGCCGAGTCCCCAGGCAAGGAAGGAAATAATGCTAATGACGGTCGTTCCTTTGAAGAAATCAAGCAAGCTCGGATCGATTTCTTCTATCACATTTAAAGTCGGCGTAACTCCGCCTAATTGAGTAAAGGCAACGATCGGCACGAGCACTAAAGCGATAAACATAATCAAACCTTGCAGAAAGTCCGTCAGACTGACAGCCAAAAATCCTCCAAATAGCGTATAAGCGATCACGACTGCGGCCGTTACAAATAAACCGACTTTGTAATCAAGGCCAAACGCCGTTTCAAACAGCCGTCCTCCAGATACCATACCGGCTGACGTGTACAGTGTGAAAAACACGATGATGACAATGGCCGATGCCAGGCGCAAGATTCTTGTTGTATCATTGAACCGGTTTTCAAAAAAGTCCGGAATTGTTATCGCGTCGTTCGCTACTTCCGTATATGTGCGCAGACGGGGAGCAACGACTAAATAGTTCACATAAGCTCCTATCGTTAAACCAACTGCAAGCCAGGCGCTTGATAGTCCTGATACATACATGGCCCCTGGGAGTCCCATCAGCATCCATCCGCTCATGTCAGAAGCGCCGGCCGATAAAGCCGTAACAGCGGGCCCGAGACCTCTGCCGCCAAGCATATAGTCGTTCAGATTGGATGTTTTTCTGTAGGAATACCAACCGATTAAAAGCATAGTGGCAAAATAAATCCCCAACGAAATAAATATTTCAACACTCACGTTTCATATCTCTCCTCTTTAAAAATAATGTGGCATCACCTCTTTAGAATTTTCGACAATACTGATTTTATGCGTACGAAGAATGATTGCAGAGCCTTCTTTTTAAGGATCAAGTATTGGAATAATTAAGGCGCTGCCAATATGATCGTACTTAGTTAACTAACCTATCAAACTATTGGAAATCAATCAACCGTTATAAGCCCATTATTTTTTGACAAAAGGAAGCAAAGGGCCTGATAAGCACCCTAATGAAAGCGCTTACAATTATTATTAAAAGTAAAAATATTCTGAATATTAGGACAAGATGTCTTGTCCGGGATTTTCGTATACAATGAAAAAGGGCTGAAATCGCGGTTTTGTTGATTTAGCAGGCTGGTATTTGATATGATCAGTATTATATGACTAAACGAGAATCATCATGGAGGTGTTTTTTATGTCACGTATTTCTATAGAAGAAGTAAAACATGTCGCCCATCTTGCCAGACTGGCGATTACGGACGAGGAAGCGGCGATGTTTACTGAACAGCTGGACAGCATTATTTCATTTGCAGAAGAGCTGAATGAAGTCGATACAGAGAATGTTAAACCAACAACGCATGTATTGCAAATGAAGAATATCATGAGGGAAGACGTTCCTGATAAAGGCCTTCCGGTTGAAGATGTCGTCAAAAACGCGCCTGATCATAAAGACGGCTATATCCGCGTGCCGTCAATCTTGGACTAAATAAAGGAGGGAGCGAGAGAACATGTCATTGTTTGACCATAAAATATCTGAATTAAAACGTCTCATACATAATAAAGAGATCAGCATATCAGATTTAGTCGATGAATCTTACAAACGGATTCAGGAAGTTGACGGAAAGGTACAGGCCTTTTTGCAGCTTGATGAAGAAAAAGCCCGCGCCTACGCCAAAGAATTGGACGAAGCGCTTGAGACACGGGGCGAGCACGGCCTTCTTTTCGGGATGCCGATCGGAATCAAGGATAATATCGTCACAAAGGATCTGCGCACTACCTGTGCCAGCAAAATCCTCGACAATTTCGACCCGATCTATGATGCAACGGTTGTCGAGCGGCTTCATGAAGCTGAAGCGGTTACCATCGGAAAGCTGAACATGGACGAGTTTGCCATGGGATCTTCCACAGAGAATTCAGGCTTCCAAAAAACGAAAAACCCGTGGAATCTTGAAACCGTTCCAGGCGGATCAAGCGGGGGCTCCGCAGCTGCGGTGGCGGCGGGAGAAGTCCCGTTTTCACTCGGATCTGACACGGGCGGATCGATCCGGCAGCCGGCTTCTTTCTGCGGCGTCGTCGGCTTAAAGCCAACATACGGCCGCGTGTCCAGATATGGTCTTGTCGCATTTGCGTCTTCATTGGATCAAATCGGTCCGATCACAAGAAATGTCGAGGACAACGCTTACTTGCTCCAAGCGATTTCCGGCGTCGACAAAATGGATTCGACAAGCGCGAATGTCGACGTGCCTGACTATTTGTCAGCATTAACGGGCGATATTAAAGGACTGAAAATCGCGGTACCGAAAGAATACCTCGGCGAAGGCGTCGGTGAAGAAGCGAGAAATTCCGTGCTTGAAGCGCTGAAAGTGCTCGAAGGCCTTGGCGCGACATGGGAAGAGGTGTCGTTGCCGCACAGCAAATACGCGCTGGCGACCTATTACCTGCTTTCTTCATCTGAAGCTTCGGCAAACCTGGCGCGCTTCGACGGCATCCGCTACGGCTACCGCACGGACAATGCCGACAACCTGATCGACCTATACAAACAGACGCGTTCCGAAGGCTTTGGAAACGAAGTCAAACGCCGCATCATGCTCGGTACATTCGCGCTGAGCTCCGGCTATTACGACGCGTACTATAAAAAAGCGCAGAAAGTCAGAACACTGATCAAAAAGGACTTTGAAGACGTATTTGCGAACTATGACGTCATCATCGGACCGACAACGCCGACACCGGCATTTAAAATCGGCGAAAAAACGAGCGATCCGCTGACCATGTACGCCAACGACATCCTGACGATCCCAGTCAACCTTGCGGGCGTTCCGGGAATCAGCGTACCGTGCGGATTTGCGAACGGCTTGCCGCTCGGCCTGCAAATCATCGGCAAACACTTTGATGAAAGCACAGTATACCGCGTCGCCCACGCATTCGAACAGGCGACAGACCATCATAAAGCAAAACCTGAACTGTAAGGGGTGAAAAAACATGAACTTTGAAACGGTAATCGGACTTGAAGTCCACGTGGAGCTCAAAACAAAATCGAAAATTTTCTCCAGTTCTCCAACGCCATTCGGCGCAGCGGCCAACACGCAGACAAGCGTCATTGATCTGGGCTATCCGGGCGTGCTGCCTGTGTTGAACAAAGAAGCCGTCAATTTCGCGATGAAAGCGGCGATGGCGCTCAACTGCGAAATTGCGACAGAAACGAAATTCGACCGGAAAAACTATTTCTACCCCGACAACCCGAAAGCTTATCAAATTTCACAATTTGATAAACCGATCGGCGAAAACGGCTGGATCGAAATCGAAGTCGGCGGAAAAACGAAGCGCATCGGCATCACCCGCCTTCATTTGGAAGAGGATGCGGGAAAACTGACACATACAGGTGACGGCTACTCCCTTGTCGACTATAACCGCCAGGGAACACCGCTCGTTGAAATCGTCTCCGAGCCCGATATCAGAACGCCTGAAGAAGCTTACGCCTATCTTGAAAAGCTGAAATCGATCATTCAGTATACAGGTGTTTCCGACTGTAAGATGGAGGAAGGATCGCTCCGCTGCGACGCCAACATCTCGCTCCGTCCGATCGGCCAAGAGGAGTTCGGGACAAAGACAGAGCTGAAAAACCTGAACTCATTCGCCTTTGTTCAAAAAGGACTTGAGCACGAAGAGAAACGCCAGGCGCAGGTTCTGTTGTCAGGCGGTGTCATCCAGCAGGAGACGCGCCGCTATGATGAAGCGTCCAAAACGACGATTTTGATGAGGGTCAAAGAGGGATCTGACGACTACCGCTACTTCCCTGAGCCTGATCTTGTCGAGCTTTACATTGACGACGAGTGGAAGCAGCGCGTGAAAGACAGCATTCCTGAGCTTCCGGACGAGCGCCGCAAGCGCTACATCGAAGCGCTTGGCCTGCCTGCCTATGACGCGAAAGTGCTGACTTTGACAAAGGAAATGTCCGACTTCTTCGAAGCGGCCGTCGAAAAAGGAGCAGACGCGAAGCTGGCGTCGAACTGGCTGATGGGTGAAGTATCGGCTTACTTAAACGCCCAGCAAAAAGAGCTTGCCGATGTCGCGCTCACACCTGAAGGTCTTGCCGGATTGATCAAGCTGATCGAAAAAGGAACGATTTCATCGAAAATCGCGAAAAAGGTCTTCAAAGAATTGATCGAAAAAGGCGGAGACGCAGAAAAAATCGTCAAAGAAAAAGGCCTTGTGCAAATCTCTGACGAAGCGACACTTCGGAAACTCGTCACTGAAGCGCTCGACAACAATCCGCAGTCGATCGAAGACTTTAAAAACGGTAAAGACCGCGCGATCGGCTTCCTAGTCGGCCAAATCATGAAAGCCTCAAAAGGCCAGGCGAACCCGCCGATGGTCAACAAGCTGCTTCTTGAAGAAATCAACAAACGATAAAAAAAAACCGCATGGAGAGACGCCTCCATGCGGTTTTTTTATTCAACGACAGGCGTTAATGAATCGCCGTCCCATACTTCTCCTTTATTCAGCGTCCAGCTGTTGTTGTAAAGGCTTGATGCGCCCTTGTTTGCGGCAGGGCTCCAGCCGTCATTCCAGGCCAAAAAGTAAACGGTTTTCGGATACTTTTGTCTGATTGCATTAATAAATGAAGCGTAATCAAAGCTGCCGTTCGTTTCCTGCGGTCCGACTTCTGTGAAGGCAAACGGCTTATCAAGCGATGTCAGCTCTTCATATCCCTGAATAGAATCGGCGTCGGCAAAGTAAGCATCCAATCCAACAATATCAACATAGGAAGATCCCGGATAAAAATCAGCTTTAAAATCTCTGTTGGCATCAGGCGCATACACCCATATAAGGTTGTCCAATCCTCTTTCATTTGTCATATAGTGATAGATTTTTTGATAAAGCTGTTTGTATAAAGCGATCCTCTCACTGTCTTTTTGATTATATTCTGTCAGCCCCCACCAGAACCACTCGCCGTTCATTTCGTGAAGAGGTCTGAAAAGGACGGGCACACCTTCATTTTTCAGTTCTTCAAGACCATCTGCGATCTTCTCCAACATGGCATCAAGACGCTTTCCTTCGGCCGTTGATGAATCTAATATGTGTTGATACTGGCTGTTGGAAATCTGTGTTTTGTAGTGGCCTGAAGTAAACGCCGGGTTTGCCAGATGCATGCTGATTTGAGGGATGCCGCCGCTTTTCCAGTATGAAATCAAATCGCTGTTGCAGCTGTGGTCAACGGTATCGGTGATATCTGCCGGCTCAAGCCACCCTCTTGCATAATCACATCCGTAAATCGCAGGCAGCTGCCCCGTTGTATTTTTTAATTGATTGGCTTCAGCCATAGAAAACGTATCAAGACTGTAACCGCCGAATGCACCCGACATCACCCGGTTTTCCGATCTGTTCGGCAGATGTGCGAGCCAGTTCATAGTTGCTTTCGTTGTTGGCTGGGCATTCGGATTCACCGGTGAAACCGTATGAGCGGATGCGGCCGGTGATGCAGCCAATATGAATAATGAAGCGATAACAAAACTGATGATATGTCTTTTCATGATCGTAAACCTCCTGTTTTTTATGAAATTTAACAAAATACACCTTATTTTACTAGAATAAAAATAGATAAACATGAGCCATCGGGATCTGTTTGTTTCTGAAATATGTAAATCACTGTCCTTATATGAGAAAAGACCTGCTGTAGACGAAAGCGTGGTTTTTAGATATATTTGTTGGAATATTAAGAATAGAAGCACAATAAAATGAATCAAAATATTGTATTCAGGAGGCGAAAAATGAAAGCGCTTAGATGGCACAGCGCCGGGGATTTGCGATTGGAACAGATTGAAGAGCCTAAGGCGACGAAAGGGAAGGTGAAAGTGAAAATCAAATGGTGCGGAATTTGCGGGAGCGATCTGCACGAGTATACGGCAGGCCCGATTTTTATTCCGACAGAAACACATCCGCTAAGCGGTGATAAAGCCCCGATTGTGCTGGGGCATGAATTTTCCGGGGAGGTCGTCGAGGTCGGGGAAGGAGTGACAACTGTTCAAGCCGGAGACCGTGTAACGGTCGAACCGATCTACGCCTGCGGCGAATGTGAGGCTTGTCTCAAAGGAAAGTATAACCTTTGCGAACAATTAGGGTTCTTCGGCCTCGCCGGGGGAGGCGGCGGTTTTTCCGAGTATGCAGCCGTACCTGCGGACATGATTCACCAATTGCCGGAAACGGTGTCATTTGAACAAGGCGCTCTTGTTGAGCCGGCAGCTGTTGCCCTTCACGCCGCCCGCCAAAGCAAACTGAAAGTCGGTGACAAAGCGGCCGTTTTTGGGACGGGCCCGATCGGTTTGCTTGTGATTGAAGCATTAAAAGCATCCGGAGCAGCAGACATCTACGCTGTCGAAATTTCAGACATCCGCCGCCAAAAAGCAGCTGAGCTTGGTGCGATCACCATTGATCCAAAACAATGCGATCCGGTTAGTGAAATTCAAAAACGGACAAACGGCGGTGTGGATGTTGCCTTTGAAGTGACAGGCGTGCCGTCGGTTTTAAAACAGGCGATTCATGCGACGAAAATGGAAGGAGAAACAATGGTCGTCAGCATTTTTGAAAAAGAAGCGCCAATTCACCCTCATGACATCGTCATGAAAGAACGGACATTAACCGGAATCATCGGCTACCGCGATGTTTTTCCAGCGGTCATCAGCTTAATGGCTCAAGGGTATTTCCCGGCTGACAAATTGGTAACGAAGCGAATTACGCTTGATAGGGTGATAGAAGAGGGCTTTGAAGGATTATTGAAAGAAAGAGACCAGGTGAAGATCCTAGTTCAAGCTGAATAAATAAGAAAACCAGATTTCATGTTTTTAGAAATCTGGTTTTTATTCGCAGTGTCAACGATCGAAAAAACGGGAGATCATCTGAAATAGATGACCGACGTTTTCCTCTTCCGCCAAGTTTGAAAGCATACCTTGTATCACCGGCTTTCGCGGAGCCTCTCTCTTCAGCTCTTCTTCGATTACATCGAGCGTGATCAAGATATCCTCAGGCAGCTCCGTTTTGCTTTTGATCCTCTCTATTTCCTGCAAAATGGCGTTTTCGTCGAGCGGATTATCGGCGTTTCTGCAAAAACTGTAGGTCTGATCAGCAAGAACCGGCTGCTCTCCGCTTTGAATCATGCCATTGATCATATCGTCAATTCTTCTAATAATAAAGTCTGCAAGATTGTAAAAATCAATATCGACTTCATTGAAGATAAATAAGTTTTGATAGGATTGCACAATTCCTTGAACGATGACCGACAAGTCAGGCAGAAAAGGCTTCACAATATCGCCGTAGGCTGCCAAAAGCGCCTCCTGATACATTTCGTGAAATTTCCTGCCGACCTTTGTGAAATACTCCTCGATTTTGCTGTTTTCGGGTATGCTGTGTTCGCTGATCATCACGAGAATAAAATCCCTGTGCTCCTTGCTCTCCTTGAATTGATAGGCGATCTGCTCTTTGAACGTCTCTCTCGGAGGGAAGTTTTTCTGCTGAATCTTCTTCATATTTTCCATCGTGCGATCGATATAATACTTAATGATTGCAAGCAACAGCGCTTCTTTCGATTTAAAATGCAGATAGAAAGCCCCTTTAGAGATTTCGCATTCATTGGCGATTTCCTGAATCGTCGTGGAAGCAAACCCGTTTTTTGCAAAAAGGTGGAGGCCGGCTTTTATGATTTTTTCTTCTTTTTCTGTCATGAAAGTACCCCTTTAATTAAACATTAAAATTAAATAAACTTTACATGTATAAGTTGACGCTGTTTACTTTTCATGTTTATTATTATATAGAATGACCAGTCAGTCAATGTGTGATAAAGAGAAAGATATATATAAATGGAGGTCGCAATGAATTCTATCATTAATTTTGTGCTAAAGAACAAGTTCGCTGTGTGGCTGATGACGATTATTGTTACGGTTGCCGGCCTTTACGCGGGTTTGAATATGAAGCAAGAATCCATTCCTGATGTAAACATGCCTTACCTGACAATTAGCACGACCTATCCGGGAGCTACCCCAAGCCAAGTGGCTGATGAGGTGACGAAACCGGTTGAACAAGCGGTGCAGAATCTGGACGGTGTCAATGTTGTCACCTCCACCTCTTATGAAAATGCATCATCGGTTATGATCGAGTATGACTATGAGAAGGATATGGACAAAGCGAAAACAGAAGCGGCTGAAGCGCTGGAAAACGCCAAGCTGCCTGATGACGCACAAGATCCGGAAATTTCACGCTACAGCATGAATTCCTTCCCGATTTTGACGCTCAGCGTCTCCAGTGATCAAGACAATCTGCAGGAGCTGACGAAACAAGTGGAAGACAGCCTTGTTCCGAAGCTTGAAGGCGTCGAAGGCGTAGCGTCCGTCCAAGTTTCCGGCCAGCAGGTTGAAGAGGTTGAATTCTCTTTTAAAGAAGACAAAATGAAAGAATACGGCCTTGACGAAGACACGGTCAAGCAGGTGATTCAAGGTTCTGATGTGACAACTCCGCTCGGATTGTACACATTCGGCAATAAGGAAAAATCAGTCGTCGTCAGCGGCGATATTGAAACAATCAAAGATTTGAAAAATATGAGAATCCCGACCGCGTCTGCTTCAGGCGCAAGCGGTGCACAAGCCGCACAAAGCGCGCAGGCGGCCGCACAGGCGCAGCAAAACGCCGCCTCAGGTATACCGACGGTCAAGCTTTCCGAGATTGCCAATATTAAAGATGTCAAAAAAGCGGAGTCGATTTCACGCACAAATGGAAAAGACAGCATCGGCATCAACATCATCAAAGCAAACGACGCCAACACGGTCGAAGTGGCCGACAGTGTAAAAGGTGTAATGAAACAATACAAGGAAGACCATAAAGGCTTTGAATACAGCGCAACATTGGATATGGCCGAACCGATCACAGAGTCGGTCGAAACGATGCTGAGCAAAGCCATTTTCGGAGCGATCTTTGCGGTTGTGATCATACTCTTATTCTTAAGAGATATTAAATCAACAATGATCTCGATCATTTCGATTCCGCTATCATTGCTGATCGGATTGCTTGTGCTGAGCCAGCTTGATATCACGTTGAATATCATGACGCTCGGCGCCATGACAGTCGCGATCGGCCGGGTTGTCGACGACTCCATCGTTGTCATCGAGAACATCTACCGCCGCATGAGGCTCAAAGATGAACCGCTCCGCGGAAAAGCCCTTGTTCGCGAAGCGACGAAAGAAATGTTTTTGCCGATCATGTCATCAACGATCGTAACGATTGCGGTATTCCTGCCGCTCGCACTTGTCGGCGGCCAAATCGGTGAATTGTTTATCCCGTTTGCTTTAACGATCGTATTTGCGCTTGCCGCATCCCTTCTGATTGCGATCACGCTCGTGCCGATGCTTGCGCACAGCCTGTTCAAAAAATCGTTGACGGGTGCACCGGTGAAAGGGAAAGAGCATAAGCCGGGAAGGCTTGCGAATTTCTACAAAAAAGTATTGAATTGGTCCCTAAGCCATAAATGGATAACATCGCTCATCGCGATTCTGATGCTTGTCGGAAGCTTGTTCCTTGTACCGCTGATCGGTGCGAGCTACCTGCCTTCCGAACAGGAAAAAACGGTGCAGATCACTTATACGCCTGAACCGGGGGAAACGAAAAAAGAAGCGGAAGATGAAGCCGCAAAAGCTGAAAAGCTGTTATTGGACCGCAAGCACGTCGATACGGTTCAGTATTCATTAGGTTCAGGAAATCCGCTCATGGGAATGGGAGGAAGTTCAAACAGCGCGCTGTTCTA
Organism: Bacillus sp. HSf4; assembly: GCF_029537375.1. NCBI lineage: Bacteria > Bacillati > Bacillota > Bacilli > Caryophanales > Bacillaceae > Bacillus > Bacillus sp. HSf4. The sequence continues at coordinate 803,116 of NZ_CP120679.1, forward strand.
CATCAAATATGAAGAAGATACGCCTGATTTTGATAAAGAAAAGGACAATGTGCTAAACGCGATCAAGAAGAAATCCGACCGCGGCGAATGGAAAGTTCAGGACTTCAGCTCTTCGGGCAGCAACAATGAATTAGCGTATTATGTGTACGGTGATTCAGAAAAAGACATTAAAGGCACTGTCAAAGACATTGAAAAGATCATGAAGGATCAAAAAGATCTGAAAGACGTCGACACAGGCCTTTCCAGCACATATGATGAGTACACATTTGTGGCTGACCAAGAAAAGCTCAGCAAGCTTGGACTGACGGCGTCGCAAATTTCCCAGGCGCTCATGACGCAAACATCACAGTCTCCTTTGACAACCGTGAAAAAGGACGGAAAAGAGCTTGACGTCAACATTAAAACAGAAAAAGACGAGTATAAGAGCGTCAAAGATTTAGAAAACAAAAAGATCACCACAGCGACAGGCCAGGAAGTAAAAATCGGCGATGTTGCCGAGGTGAAAAAAGGTTCGACTTCTGACACCGTTTCAAAACGCGACGGAAAAGTATATGCCGACGTGACGGCGAAAGTTAAGTCAGACAATGTCACAGCGGTATCACAGGCTGTCCAGAAGAAAATCGACAAGCTTGACCTTCCTGACAATGTCACGATCGATACCGGCGGTGTCTCCGCAGATATCGCGGAATCATTTACACAGCTCGGTTTGGCGATGCTGGCCGCGATTGCGATCGTCTACCTCGTGCTCGTGATTACATTCGGCGGTGCGCTCGCGCCATTTGCGATTCTGTTCTCGCTACCGTTTACCGTCATCGGCGCTTTGGTCGGACTTTATGTATCAGGAGAAACGATCAGTCTCAACGCGATGATCGGAATGCTGATGCTGATCGGAATCGTCGTCACAAACGCGATTGTCTTAATCGACCGCGTCATCCATAAGGAAGCGGAAGGACTGTCTACAAGAGAAGCGCTTCTTGAAGCCGGCTCTACAAGACTCCGCCCGATCCTGATGACAGCCATCGCAACCATCGGCGCCTTGCTTCCATTGGCGTTCGGATTCGAAGGCGGCAGCCAGATCATCTCAAAAGGACTCGGCGTTACCGTCATCGGCGGTTTAATCAGCTCCACGCTCCTCACACTTCTGATTGTGCCGATCGTCTATGAAGTATTGGCCAAATTCCGCCGGAAAAAGCCGGGAGTGGAAGAAGAGTAGGATAAAGATGAAAGCCTCAGCGGCAAGCTGAGGCTTTTTTCGTTTAGTTCCGTTGGAGAGAACCGCGGGGCATTTCAATCATTCGGATTGATGACAGCGAGCATTTGATGATCTTCCCATTTGCCGTTGATCTTAACGTTTTTCCGAGCGATGCCTTCTTTATGAAAACCCGCTTTCTCCAGCACCCGAATGGATGCGAGATTATGAGGCATGACACCGGCTTCGATGCGGTGCAGCTTCAGTTCTTCAAAGGCGAATTCGACCATCAGCCTGCACGCTTCAGTTGTATAGCCTTTGCCATTATGTTTCTCATCTAAAAAATAGCCGATAAAAGCGCATTGCAGAGCGCCGCGCAGCACTTGAAAAAGATTGATCGTCCCGATCAGCGCGTCACTTGCCTGATGAAAGATGCCGAAGTAATAGTCTTCATCTTTTTGCATGTTGTCATAGAAGGTTGTCAGCCTTTGTTTCTGTCCTTCAAATGTATAAAAATCATCGCTCCGCTCCATGGAAAACCTTTCGAAAAACGCGCGGTTGTCGATCTGCAATTTGAGGCATGCCTCAGCGTCGCGTACTGTCAGCGGCCTGACATAAACGTGTTCCCCTTTTTTCATCTGCTTCGTCTCCTTTTCAAGTTGGAATGCGGTCTGCTTTTTTCATCAACTCTTCAAAGTAAAGAAAAAATGCGTCCCTGTCGACTTGCTCGACGACTTCGACCCGTCTTCCGTCCGGGTGCTCTTCTGTTCTCCCTTGGCGCGGGCTTTCCGTGTGCACAATCGCATGGGCGGTCCGCGAACGGGTGAAATCTTTGGCGCCGAGCGTGAGCGTTGTCAGCACATCCCAAAGGTAATAGGTGGAATTCGTCTCCGTATGGACTAGTGGCGGGCACATCGCATAACACTGGCCGATAAAGTCGATCCCGACATGCTTCCTGAGGCTCGCCCAATGGGAGCGGATCTCATTTGTCAAAGGCACCTGGTTCGTGCTTTCAAGGGCAACCATTTCGATCTGAATGTCAGCTTGAAATACCGTCTTCACACTGTACGGGTCCCAAAACGCGTTCCATTCCGCCGTCCCGTCGTGCTCAGGCTCTTCCACATTCCCTTTCTCAAGGAAGGTGCCGCCCATCCAGACAAGCTTTGCAATCTGTTCGGCGATGGACGGGTCTTTTTCCAAGGCCCGGGCCAAATCTGTCAGCGGTCCTGTGAAAAGCAGTGTCACAGGCTCTTTACTGTTTTTGAGCTTCTCAAGCAAATGAAGATGGGCGGGAAGGTCGGATATCGGCGTTTTGGCAGGGCCATTTTCATTTAAAATCGGCAGAGCGTCGACATAAAAGGCATGCATGCGCCACTCCTTTGGAAACGGATGAACACCTCTGGAGTCGGAAGCGGCCGTTTCGACCGGATAGGACCCGAAGCGGTCGATGATCTTCCGGCTTGCGCTTAGCGCGGGCTCCAGGTAGCAATCCGCGGGAATGACCGATGCGCCGACCAATTTGACATCCTCCATCTGCAAAAGCAGAAACAAGGAGACGAGATCATCCACGCCTCCGTCGTGATTAAAATAAACAAGTTTCTTCACAAGCATCATCCCCTTTGCTGTCGTCATGTTTCCTATTCTACATCAATCCATCTCCTGGTTAGGAAAATTTATCTAAAGTTAAACAAAAAGCTGGTATGATTTGTTGCGATTTTTTAAACAACTAGTATAATTAAAGGTTGTTGGTAAAGAAATGATACGGATACTCTAATAGGATGATGAAAACATGAAACGTGCACGAATCATATACAATCCGACTTCGGGACGGGAGCTGTTTAAAAGGAACCTTCCCCAAGTCCTGCAAAAATTCGAACAAGCCGGATATGAGACATCATGCCATGCGACAACAGGTGAAGGAGATGCCATTCAGGCGGCCAAAATCGCTGCCGAACGGCAATTTGATTTAATTGTCGCCGCAGGCGGAGACGGAACCTTAAATGAAGTCATCAACGGCTTGGCGCCTTTGGAACACCGCCCCAAGCTCGGGGTCATTCCCGTCGGTACGACAAATGACTTCGCCAGAGCACTCGGCATCCCGAGGGAGGATATTTTAAAGGCTGTTGACACAATACTAGAGGGAGAAGCCCGGCCGATTGATATCGGCCGCGTCAACGGCCAATATTTCATCAATATCGCCGGAGGCGGACGCCTGACCGAACTGACATATGACGTCCCAAGCAAATTGAAGACGATGCTCGGCAACCTCGCTTATTATTTGAAAGGCATGGAAATGCTGCTGCCTTCATTAAGGCCGACCGAGGTCGAAATCGAATATGACGGCAAGCTCTTTCAAGGCGAAGTGATGCTGTTTTTGGTGATGCTGACGAACTCCGTCGGCGGCTTTGAAAAGCTCGCCCCAGACTCCAGCTTGAATGACGGCATGTTTGATCTGATTATTTTAAAACGAACAAACCTCGCCGAGTTTATCAGGCTTGTCACGCTTGCGCTCAGAGGCGAACACATTCGCGACGAGCATATCATTTACACAAAAGCGAACCGCGTCAAAGTCACGCTCAAGGATAAAATGCTTTTGAATCTTGACGGCGAATACGGCGGCGAACTGCCGGGCGAATTTGAAAACCTCTACCGCCACATTGAAGTCGTCATGTCAAAAGAAAAAGCGAGAAAATTGGATGATTAAACTTGGTCGCATGCTTTGGCCAAGTTTTTCTTTTAGCAGGTGAAAAATATGAAACAAAAAGCCCCCGTGCAAAAAAATGAATATTATGATGTTGTATTTGAAGATTTGACACATGAAGGCGCCGGAGTCGCCAAAGTCGACGGTTTCCCGATTTTCGTGCCGAACGCGCTGCCAGATGAGAAAGCGCAGATCAAGGTGACAAGGGTGAAAAAAGGCTTCGCCTTCGGCCGCCTCATCGACCTGAGGGAAGAAAGCCACTTCCGCACGGATGCCCCGTGCCCGATCTACAAACAGTGCGGCGGCTGCCAGCTGCAGCACATCAATTACGAAGGCCAGCTTCTCTACAAGCAGAAGCAAGTCAAAGACGTGCTGGAGCGAATCGGCAAGCTTGATGTAAGCCGGATCACCGTCCACCCGACCCTCGGCATGGAAGACCCGTGGAACTACCGAAACAAAGCCCAGGTCCCTGTTGGCGAAAGAGAAGGCGGTCTGATCGCAGGCTTCTACCAGCAGCGCAGTCATGAAATCATCGATATGAACGAATGCCTGATCCAGCAGTCGGAAAACGACCGCGTCGTTCAAGCGATTAAAGAGATCTGCGGCAAATACGGTATCAAAGCGTACAACGAAGAACGCCACAAAGGCTGGCTCAGACACATCATGGTCAGATACGGCGCCGTAACAGGCGAAATGATGGTCGTCTTCATTACAAGGACAAACGACTTCCCGCACAAAGCGAAGATTGTCGAGGAGATCACCGCGGCATTCCCGCACGTCAAATCGATCGTCCAAAACATCAACCCGAAAAAAACAAATGTCATCTTCGGCGACGAAACGCACGTCATCTGGGGAGAAGAATACATTTACGACACCATCGGCGGCATCAAATTCGCCATCTCGGCGAGATCGTTCTACCAAGTCAACCCCGAGCAAACAAAAGTGCTCTACGACAAAGCGCTTGAATACGCCGAACTAAACGGTGAAGAAACAGTGATCGACGCCTACTGCGGCATCGGCACGATCTCGCTGTTTCTGGCGAAGCAGGCGAAGAAAGTGTACGGCGTCGAAATTGTGCCGGAAGCGATTGAGGATGCGAAGCGGAATGCCGAGCTGAATGGTATTGAGAACGCTGAGTTTGCTGTCGGCGAAGCGGAGACCGTGATTCCGAAATGGTATGAGGAAGGCATTGCGGCTGACACGCTAGTGGTTGACCCGCCGCGCAAAGGGTGCGACGAGGCTTTACTGCGGACGATTATTGAAATGAAGCCGAAGCGTGTAGTGTATGTATCGTGCAACCCGGGAACCTTGGCGCGCGATTTGCGTGTGCTGGAGGATAGCGGGTATGTGACGCTTGAGGTGCAGCCTGTTGATATGTTTCCGCATACAAGTCATGTGGAGTGTGTGGCCGTGCTTGTCAAAAAAGATAAATAAAAATCTAAAAACATAAGCCTCTCCAACCCAGGAGAGGCTTATAATGTTATATGAAGGTACCATTTCTTGCATAAAGTCCTACTGAATAAAGAGGTGTATCAAAATAGAACACAAAATATCAAATCAACTAACGATTAGTGAACAAATGAAGCGCGTTTTATCAACATATCAACAAGCAAAACATGAGGAATTTAAGGGGCACCCTTTGTCGCACCTTATTTGTCATGAAATAAAGGACACTTTTTTTAAAGTTGTTGACTTAGAACCTAGTATATATCATGTAGCAGGTTCTGTTGGAAAAGGTCGTTGGGCTGAGATTCCTTGGGTTTCAATTTTTATAAAGAATTTAACGACTTCGGCGACAAGGGGCTACTATATTGTTTACTTATTTAGTGCAGATGGAAGCGGTGTTTATGTTAGTTTGAATCAAGGATGGACCTACTTTAAAGAAAAGTATGGAACAAAAATAGGTAGGGCCAAAATCCAAAAAATAGCTTCTATTATCAGAGAAAAACTAAATACCATACCTCAAAATATGAACCTTACAAATATTGATTTAAAGGGCGAAGGTGATCTTGCGAGAGGATATGAGTTAGGACATGTATGTGGTCGTTTTTATGATGTTAGCAATTTTCCGAGTTCAGAAGACATCATAAGCGATTTACAAGCTTTATTAGTTACATACAAAGAAATAGAAGGTCTTATCGGATATCGATCAATAGAACAGTTTAATGATTTTATTCTATTGCAGGAAGATGGCCAATTTTTAGAAGACCGGAATAACGAAGAGCAATATCAATTAGCAGCCCAAACATTTATCATATCTGAGAATGCGAGTGTGGGATATGAAGTCAATCAAAAGAGAGAACGTCCACAACCTATCATTAATCAAGGTGGTCAAAAGCAATGGACAAGAAATGCAAGTCTTGCCTCAAAAGCTATGATGCTTTCAAACTATACATGTGAAATTGACCATTCCCACAAAACTTTTATCTCTAAATCTACCAACAAGCCCTATGTTGAATGTCATCATCTTGTCCCTATCGCCAAGCAAGAGGAGTTCAAATATGACTTAGATCAACTGGCAAACTTGGTCAGCCTATGTCCACACTGTCATCGCCTTATTCATTATGGTCAAGATAAGGAGAAGGAAAAACTGTTGAAAAAATTGTATGATCAGCGGAAGGATCACTTGAAAAAGATAGGAGTTGAAATTACTTTTTCTTATCTTAAAGGAATGTATTGATATCTACTAGATAAAAAATGTTAATATGATTAGCTTAAGGAATGGTCATATCCAAGTTGACTCTTACCAGACAAGCAAAAAGCGGGTAGCCGATATAATGAAATTAGGCTAGGGTCATCTCCACATGGATCAATGAGCATTTCTACAACATCCGAAATGCTTATCATGAAGCAAAAAGTCTCATTGGCGCCATACCCCTTTTAAAATGCAAGTCGGCGCCATCAAGCGTGCGTTATCACCTGATGTTAAACGTTTATCGATGGAGGAACGGTTCATACCTTTCAAGGCGGATAAAGAAAGGCCTTCATCATGTCGACGGTGTATATGAATTGTTTATCAGACAGCGAGAATAAACTGAGCGGATTGTTAAAGAGGATGCTTGTAGAAAATGACGTCGTTTATTCCTAATGAAAGTAAGGGAGCCTAGACATGTATCTATTTCAATTAAATCATCAAGATCTGAAAGAAATCCGGGAAAAACCGTTTAAGAAAGAAAAAGACATACAACAGCTTTGTGAAAAGAATTTAAAGCAATTGTTGGGCCTTAAATTCATCGCGTCTGAGTTTCGAGTTGCCGGCTTTGATACGCTGGCATTTGATGATCAGACGCAATCGTTTGTCATTATTGAATATAAAAATAAGAAGCACTCAAGCGTGATTGACCAAGGCTATGCTTATTTGTCCATCATGCTTAATAACAAAGCAGACTTCATTCTTGAATATAATGAAAATCAAGGAAGGCATTTGAAAAGGAATAGCATTGATTGGTTACAATCAAGGATTATCTTTATTTCGCCTGAGTTTACTACACACCAAAAGGAATCCATTAATTTTAGAGATTTACCAATGGAATTGTGGGAAATTAAAAGGTATGAAAATGACCTGATACAAATGAATCCTATCAGACCAAATAGGACATCGGGTTCGATAAACACAATTTCGAATCAAAGTGAAGCGATTGAACAAGAGAGCAGGGAAATCAAAGTATTTACTGAAGAAGATCATCTAATCCGCAAGCCTGATGAGGTGATTGACCTATACCATCAGTTCAAAGAAGACATTTTAAATGTAGGTGACAACATATCAGTCAAAGCGACAAAGCTGTATATCGCATTTACTGTTAATAAGCGTAACATGGTAGAGGTTCTTCTCTTAAAAAGGTGTTTGAAAATTTGGATCAACACCAAAAAGGGCGAGCTGGATGATCCGGCGGGTTTAATGAGAGATGTTTCTGAGACCGGCCACTGGGGAAACGGCGATTATGAAGTGCAAATCAGCGATGAAGAGCATGTTGAATATATCATCGGTTTGATTAAACAAGTTTATGAGAAAAATAAAGTTTAAGAGCCTTTTCACATATAAAAAAGGCTCTTTTCTGTTTTGAAAACAGAAAATTAAGTAGCGGGCAGGATAATAAAGTACGAAATCGAATTCATAAATTTAACGATCCTCTCAAATCAAAATCCACCCATTCACCAACCAGGAGGCCGCCCTCATGAACCACTACCAGTTAGACCAATACCTGCGCAAACTCGACCCTACCGAAGAAATCTAAATCACAACCGGTGAAAATATTCCCGATTTTGACGGTAAAGAGCTGCTGGTTGAACACAACGGTCATATTCCTCGTTTACAGGAAAACTATTATTTTGAAAAAGGGGCCGATTTGTTATTAGCAAGCATCTCCTAATTGTCTGTTTTGTCTTTCTCAGAATCCTTTTTTATCCTGTGGGGAAAGTGTTGTTAATCAATAGGGGGTTTTAAAAAGAAGAGCCTAAATTGTTTTTTACACAATCTTGGCTCAAACTCACCACATTGTTTTACATTGTCATATCTCAATCGTCTAGTCGTTTGCTGGCATAAAAGAGATCTTGTTTTACTTGCATATTTTTCTAGTGTATTCAAAAAAGCTCGGTACCGCTTCATCTAACATGTTATCCAGCTTTTCTATGATTTTTAGTTTCATTTCTTGTGAAAGATCTTCTCTTTCATCTAGGACTGTCTCCTTTATGTGCTTTTTAATTTTGCCCTCCAATTGATTTAAAATGAACTCGATTTCTTCGTTTCTTTCAGGATTCATGTATACTCCCTCCTCGGACTTCAAGGGCTTCTTTTAATTGTTTTAAGGTTTTTTTGTGCCAGTATGATATGTTCTGCTCTGTCTGTCCAAAAAACCATCCAATTACTTTATTGCTAAATCCTTTTTCATAATATAGCTGCAGAATCTTTGCTTGTTTCGGAGTAAGATGACTTACTGCCTTATTTAGTGGCTCGTTGCATATTGGGAAAATGGATTGCTCAGTAGATATAATTTGTTCTAGTGGATCAATACTTTGGTTGTTAGAGATCATGTCGCTTATTTCATTTTGGGGTTCATCTTTAAAATCGGAGAGAGGCTTATTCAGTATTAATTGATATCTGTTGTTTCTTCTTTTTACCCTTTTGTCATAATCGATTGGGTATCTTCGAATAAACCCAGATAGGTAACGAATAATGCGATTGATGCGATAAAAAGACTTAAACCTCTCATCTAAAGCGGCTAGGTTTTTATTCGTAGGATGCTTAAGGGCAACATAAAAGATCTCATTGTTGTCTGGATCTTCTAAAAATTCCTTCATCACCGGATTTTTCTTAACTTCTGATAAGCGGCTTTTTAATTGCGCCAAGTCACGATGCGCTTCATCGGCATTAATATGTTTGTTGAAATTTTGACAGAAGCAGTCATCAGAAACACTGGACTCACTTTTCATATAAAAACCCCCTTTACAATAAAAGGTGACGAGAAAGCGGTTAAAATAAAAAAAGAAATGAAAAAACAGAACTCATGTTCTTTTCTCGTGAAAGAAAATTTTTCTGTCTATATGTTCTTCACACAACTTTTTGAGTATTTCAGAGGAGATTTCACCTTTAATTAGAAAGAGAATATATTTAATATTTGACAATTCTTGTCTATACCCTTTTGACTATTGCGTTTTAGGTTTATTGAATCACATCGAATTTGACTGAATATGTATAGGGGATGATCCAATGTTTGAGGAGATTATGACGGTCGTTGGCAACTTTGGCTTTCCGTTAGTTTTAGCAGTTTATTTGCTTCTCCGTTTTGAGAAAAAGATTGAATCCTTAACGGAAGCAATAAATCATCTAAGATCCGTCATAAAAAAGTGAAAAGGCCTATGGATCTTTTCTTTTTTTTGTTAAAATGAAGTGGAGAATCCATTCCATATTTAGAAAGGGGTGGAAATATGAAGAAGGTACTTCTGGTCGTATTCCTAATCATTAACCTCTTCTATATAACAAATTATTTGTTCCGCTATGTAAGTCCCTTTAATATTGTGGGTTATTTTTGGTTATTTTCTTTTCTAGCAAGTATCATCTTATCCATAACCGTTCTTTTTTCCTTCAAACGTCTTTCTAATTCAACCTTATTTCTTGCCATATGCGTTCTAGCTTCTGCCGTTAGTTCGCTTGGTGTTTACAGTCTTTTCTTTACACTTGTATCATAAAAGAAGACTCTTTTTGGGAGAGTCTTCTTTTATTGGATCTAATTTAGCAAACGCCGAATAAACCGCTGGTTGCACACTCATATCCAAATGTAGCAACCATGTACCATCCCGGATCAGATGTTTTGCTTGCACAATGATAAAGGTTCATATCACATTCATCATCGCCCTTGCCGAAGTTTGCCCAGCAATAATCATGTGCTCGGCAGCAACGGTCTAAGGCGTTGATTGGAGTCCCGCTCCCACACTTAGCACCACACCATTTATAATGATGAAAGCCTGTAGCCGGATCACCAAAGACTAAACAACCTTCATACCATGCTTGTGTTGAGACGTCTTCTGCATTAATCTCCTCTGCGCCTGTTGGATGTTTAAGGTGCTCTACAAACTGAAAATATCGTTCATCAAATGGAATCTCAAGCTCATTAACAACAGATCGATCTGAAACAACAGCTTGACGAGTAACTTTCTCACCAGTCTCTAGAATTGCTGAATAGTGAGCTTTGATTCGTAATTTCCCGCACGATTCCCTAACCGCTTCGACAATTGTTTCGTCATTTAATGTTACAAAGAGAGCTTCTTTTTTCACCTCTTTTTCCTGCTCTGGAAAGAGGAAAGTGAATTCAAATGAATCTGTTTTCTCCGTTTCTGTCACATCTTGATATTTAGTGATCTCTGCAACGAGTAAAGCAAAGTCTGCGCTGTTATTGAGTTCATCAACAATGATGTTCCTTTTGTCAGTGTTTAAAGGCGTAATCATGATCCCCATGTTATCGATCTCCTTTAATTTTATTATGGAGGCGACAATCGGATTCGAACCGATGATCAAGGAGTTGCAGTCCTTCGCCTTACCGCTTGGCTATGCCGCCTAAGAGAAAGAGTGGGAAGGGTTAGTTCCCGCTCTTTTTATAGCAAGATACATCTTTATTAAAAACAGCCACACCGGTTAAAGATCACATCTCCTACAGGGGTAATTTTGAATTCACCAGGACAATCGCTTCCATAACCACAACATCTTCGATCAGGTTTACATATTAACTCGCTTTGAGGCAGAATCATTTCTTGTTTGTTTTGGTCTTTAGCCATTTAAATTTCCTCCCTTCTATTGCCTGCACTAATTAAGGTGGAGTAAGCGAGAAGAAAATCAAAAAGAAAACAATTTTTTTATTTTTTGATTTTGGGCTCCGTTTTTTCACCTTTATATATTGAATAATAAAAGGGGAGGGAATAACCTTGAAAATAACAGTTTTTATCAATCCGACATGTAATCCATGTAAGGCTCTAAAACAATGGCTATGGAAAAATAACGTGGAGTTTATAGAAAGAGATGCTATAAATGATGAGGCTGCCGCTCGAGAGCTCAGAAGTCTTAATGTGAATTTCACTCCTTACACTGTGATTGAAACAGCAGAAGGAAGGCATGAGATTTCAGGAGCGGATATCAAGAAAATCAGTGAAGTATTATCAATGGAAAAATCGATCAAGGTGTTTTAAATGGCTGGATGTATATTTGAACAGGATATTGGAAAGATCCATCAGATCAAAATTGATCTATTGAAGATAACAAAATGTCTTGATACTTGTTCTGAAAAAGAGAAGAGTTCCTACCAAGATATAGCTTACGAGTATTCAAAAGCCCTCAAAGCAGTTAAAAAATCAATTGAAGAAGCATATGGTGTAAAGCTTTGCTGTTGCCCTTTACACCATGAAATATATGGTAATTAGATTTCAGTTGTTCTATGGTGATTATACTGTTGGTTATAACTATTCAACGGATATAATCAGGCATAACTGTCATTACTAAAGGTGATCAGATTCGACTGACCGGAGAAATGGCTAGAAAAGGGCGGATCGACCGTGGAAATTAGAAGCTACCAATACGGAAGAATGTAAATCCGATAAATGCTGAAGTCCCTATGGTTCAAAGCTGAAAAATGAACCGGCTCTTTCACCGGAAATTAGAGGCGTCGTCGAAACGAGCAAGCTGGCAACCCCTGCGCTCACCGATATTAAGCAGAGTGTGATGCAGAAAATCCTAAAAACCCGGGCAATAAAATCATCAGAACATCCTTCACCATGGGAGGCGGATGCGGGCGAATACAGCGAGCACTAAAAGCGCCACAGAGCCTATAAACAGGCGAAGCAATGCGACATGCTCGGGGGTGTAATTCACTAGTCCCGGGCGTTTTATGTCGCCAAAACAATTGTTTCATACTCGCTCAAAAACTTAAACCACGGTTTTTACTTCCAATTTTCCCCTGTCACAGGTAAGTTTTTTGCTTATTCCATGAGCTGCCTGGTCCTATTATTTGAGATATCACTCACTACACTTCGATCATTAAAATCCAATTTTCCTCCCCCTTGATATCCCTTCATAGATTACCCTTGCATTTTTTAAGTAACAGAATAACATAGCAACACTGGTTAAATAGACAGGAGAAGGGTGAGGTGCATCAACTATCGAGTTGCGCCAGGTTCCATTTAAACCGAATGATTGACAAAAATCTCTCATTAATTGACAAAAGGTCATTACAAAATGCCAACCCTATGATAAGATCATAAAAAAGAAGATTAACAATCTAATATGAAATGAGGGGTTCGGCATGGGGAAGGTCGCTTCTGAAGTGGTGGCGGGGGTGTTGAACGAATTCCATCTGGCCATTAAAAAGCACGATATTCAGCAGGCGAAGCATCTTTTTGAAGAGGCGAAGTCGATGTTTGCCGAGATGGAAGAGAATCAGAATGTGCTCGTCTATTTCTCGCTGCTTGAGGAGCGGTACCGGATGATGCTTTTTGATGCCAGGGGAGAGCGCCGGCCGCATCAGTCTTACTTCAATGATTCGCAAGCGAACGCAATCGAACAGACGGATGATATGATTGATTACTATTTCTACTTTTTTGAGGCGATGCATGAGGCATACAACAAGAATGTTGAGCGGGCGATCAGCCTTTATAAGGTTGCCGAGAAAAGATTGGCGAAGATTCCCGACAAAATCGAAGCGGCCGAGTTTTATTTTAAAGTGTCCTGGCTGTATATGTCGCTCAGGCAGAACGCGGTTTCCTTGAACTACGCGAAAGACGCGATGAATATTTACAGCATGCATGACGGGTACGAAAAGAAGCTGGCGATTTCCATGGTTGTCATGGGGACAAATTATATGCAGATGCAGCGTTTTCAAGATGCGGAAGGATATTTCCAAAAGTCGATCGAAATTTCAAAAGAGATAGACGATTCGTTTTTAGAGGCGATGCTCCATCATAATATCAGCATTTTTTATTCGAATTCAGGCCGGTCCCAGGACTGTATCCTTGCCGTGCAGCACGCGTTGAGCAATTCCGAATGGTGTGCGTCCAGTTATTATATCAACTCTCTGTACATGCTGGTGAGGGAGTTTTTCAAAATAGGAGAAACAGAAGCGGCTCTGTACTACTATCAAAAAGGACAGAAGGAATTAGAGAAAAACGGGAATAAGATTTATGAAAAGAAAATAAACATTATTTATGAATTGTATCGTCATGAAAACGCAAAGACCATCAAAGATGACATCCATGCCTTGGAAGAGATGAATGATTTAGACGGCGTCTGCGACCTTTCATTGCTTATCTCAAGCCATTACGAAAGGAAAGGAGACTACAAGGAAGCGCTGGAATTTGCTAAAATAGCAATGACAGCCGAAAACAAAATGAGATCATTAGGGAGTGAGGTATTGTCATGAAAAAAATCATTCTTTGCTTAGCGTTAACAGCCGTGGTCTTAGGCGGAGCTGCTCTATCCCAAAGCCACATTATGGCGTCAGACAGTGTTCAAGTAGCGGAATTGCCTGTTGGAGGTTGAGGTCCTTTTTAGGGCTTCTTTTTTTTAGCAGAAAAAAAGAAAGAGCAAAAGAGGAAGAACATTGAATGAAATATACGAACTTGAAAAGCAATGATTAAACCCACTCCTCGCCGGAACAGCTGGCGGCATTATAGACAGACGGCTTTTTCGAGTTTGGCAGCTCGGGAGACATCCGCTTCAAACAGGATTGTCTCGGAGCCGGGGGGATCGGTGTGAGAAAGATGGGGATCGCTGATTTTGCGGTGCGTCCTTTGGCGGATGATGGTGTTGTGCTTGCCACATACCGTTTAAAGGATCAGACGAGAAAGCAGGAAACGCTGCGCAGTTCAATCTGGAAGCGGGTTGATGGCAGGTGGCGCATGTGTTTTCATCAAGGGACGCCGAAAAAGGCTTCCCATCAAAAAAGACCTGATTCGGGAAGGGCAATTTCCTGAATCAGGTCTTTCTTTACAAATGACTCCGGCATTCCGCCACACATTCTTCCAAGTCTTTTACCGCATGTTCCATCTTTGGCTTTGCTTCGTCATGAACCTTGTTTAATGCGTGATGCAAATGGGTCAATGCGCTTTCGCATTCGGTGATGCATTCCTGCAGGTCGTTTTTATTCATGGTGAACAAGCTCCTTTCCATGATGTGTACAACCTTAGTATTTCTCAGCTGCTCATGTTTATGCATTATTTTCCATGTCGGCTTGCAAATTTTATGAAAAATTAAGCTGGAATAACAAAAACAATCACCTGATATTTGATAAACTAAATCAATATGTAAACATGAATGAAATCCATAAAGACAGGAGAAGAAGGACATGCGGAAGCAATTGACGGCTTACATATCGCTCGCTCTCGCGATGGCGATCGTCGGCAGCTCGGTCGTCGTCGGCAAGCTGATGGTGGAAACGATTCCGGTGTTTCTATCGTCAGGCCTCAGGTTTTTGATCGCTGCCATTGTCTTGGTGATCCTTTTATTTTGCTTTGAAAAAGGCTTTCCCGCGCTAACGAATAAAGACGTTTTTGTGTTGCTGATACAGTCTTTTACAGGCGTTTTTTTGTTCAGCATCTGCCTGCTTTACGGCGTCGGCATGACGACGGGGATGGAAAGCGGGATCATCACAAGCACCACGCCGATGGCGGTCGGGATTTTGGCTTTCTTTTTGTTGAAAGAGAAAATAGAAAAGCGGATGGCGCTCGGGATCGTGCTCGCTGTTATGGGCGTGATGACGATCAATCTGTTTGGAGCGGGCGGAGACGGAGGCAATCCGCACGCTTTGCTAGGAAACCTCCTGGTCGCTGCCGCTGTCGTTGGGGAAGCACTGTTTACACTGCTGGCGAAAATGCTGTCGCCTCACATTTCCGCATTGGCGATTTCGACGTTTGTCTCGCTTTTCGGGTTTTTGTTTTTCCTGCCGTTTGCGGCTTACGAAGCGCTGTCGTTCGACTTTAGCGCGCCTGGGATCGTTGATTGGTCATATGTGCTGTATTATGCGCTGATCGTCACGGTGCTTGCTTTCTACTTGTGGTACAGCGGGGTGACAAAGGTGCCGGCAGGGATTTCCGGGATTTTCACCTCGGTGCTGCCTGTTTCGGCTGTTGCGCTGTCAGGGATCATCCTCAAGGAGCAGTTCACCTTCATCCATATGCTCGGTGTGGCGTTTGTGATTGGCGGCATTTTTGTCACGGTTTTGAAGAAAGAAACGGCAAAGGATAGCCAACATCTCGCATCCTAGCAGGATTTCCAATAAAATGTCGCAAATTTGATGCATCAATATAATGAATTCGCCAAAGGCTGCGGTATAATAGATTTTGTGAATTCAATGTTGAAAGAGAGTGGTAGTATCATGGGCCGTAAGTGGAACAATATAAAAGAAAAGAAAGCGTCGAAGGATGCCAATACAAGCCGGATTTACGCCAAGTTTGGCCGGGAAATCTATGTGGCGGCAAAGCAGGGAGAGCCCGATCCTGAGGCAAACCAGGCGCTGAAGTTCGTGCTTGAGCGCGCCAAAACATACAATGTCCCGAAAGCGATTATCGAGCGGGCGATTGAAAAGGCGAAGGGCGGTTCTGAAGAAAACTATGACGAGCTTCGCTATGAAGGATTCGGACCGAACGGAGCGATGGTGATCGTTGACGCCTTGACGAACAATGTCAACCGGACGGCGGCGGATGTGCGCTCAACGTTTGGCAAAAACGGCGGCAATATGGGTGTGAGCGGCTCTGTCGCTTACATGTTTGACCCGACAGCCGTCATCGGCTTTGAAGGAAAAACGGCTGATGAAACGCTCGAATTGCTGATGGAAGCGGATATCGATGTCCGCGATATTTTAGAAGAAGACGAGGCGGTGATCGTCTATGCCGAGCCTGATCAGTTCCATGCCGTGCAGGAAGCGCTGAAAAACGCCGGTATTGAAGAATTCACCGTCGCAGAGCTGACCATGCTCGCGCAAAACGATGTCACACTTCCGGAAGACGCGCAGGCGCAGTTTGAAAAACTGATCGATGCGCTGGAAGATTTGGAGGATGTGCAGCAAGTCTATCATAATGTTGATTTAGGCGCGTAAACGAAAAAGCAAACCGCCGGAAATGAAAGGCCCCGCAAATGTAAGTTTTACATTTGCGGGGTTTTTTTATGCCGGTCGTCTATGATTCTGTCGTGGCGCGCGGCCGCCGTATCCACGGTGTTGCAGCTGCAATCGGAATGAGCCGCGGCGGCCGGTATTCATCCAAATCCTTGATCGCGAAACGAAAATATAGAACCTGAACAATCCGAATTACCTGGGAAATAACCATGAATCGATGAATGGGACATTAGGAAGATTTCGGCCAGGCTTAAGACAGCGACAATTCTCGGATATCAGCATAATCAATGATGACATTCAAGGAACGGGAATCAGCTTTTTAAGCAGAATGATCGTGTCAAGGTTAAAGATATCGCAACAATTTCCTTGGGTTCATCCTTATTTTTACCTCAACTAAATTTTACCGATATCGCACCGTCATATCTTTTTTGTGCCAGAAGTCCTATCAGATTGAATTTTTTTGCAAGAATGCCGATACATATATTGTAGTCTAACTTTTCCCAAAATTGTATGAGAGGAAGATGCCCCGAATGTTTCGAATAAATGACCTCAACCATCAATACATAGGAGGGGAATGGAAGGACGGCCGCAGTGAAAGCATTCTCGCCGATCTTAATCCTTTTACCCATAAAACAATCACAACGTTTCGCAAGGCGACCCCGGATGATGTCGATGAGGCTTACAAGTCAGCTTTGGAAGCGAAAAAGAAATGGGATCGCGTCGGCCCGTATGAAAAAAGGGCGATTTTAGAAAAAGCCGCCGCTTATATTGAAGAACATAAAGAAGCCATCGTGTATCTGATTATGGAAGAGCTTGGCGGAACCAGACTGAAAGCGGCGTTTGAAATTGATCTCGTCATCAATATGATCAAAGAAGCCGCGGGGTTCCCGCTCAAAATGGAGGGGAGGATTCTGCCTTCACCTGTTGAGGGAAAAGAAAATCGGCTTTACCGGATTCCGGCCGGTGTGGTCGGTGTCATCAGTCCGTTTAATTTTCCGTTCTTTTTATCCGTCAAATCGGTGGCCCCGGCGCTTGGCGCGGGCAATGGCGTTGTGCTAAAGCCGCATGAGGAGACGCCGATATGCGGGGGCACATTGATTGCCAAGATTTTTGAGGAAGCCGGACTTCCGCAAGGCCTGCTGAATGTCGTTGTGACGGATATCGCAGAAATCGGCGACAGCTTCGTTGAGCATCCGATTCCGAGGATCATCTCGTTTACCGGATCAACGAAGGTCGGCAGCCATATCGGCCAGCTGGCTGTTAAACATTTCAAAAAACCGCTGCTTGAGCTTGGCGGAAACAGCGCCCTGATCGTTCTTGAGGATGCCGACTTGGAATATGCGGTCAATGCGGCGTCCTTCAGCCGGTTCACCCATCAGGGGCAAATCTGCATGTCAGCCAACCGGATTCTCGTCCAAAAAGAGGTCTATCCCGAGTTTTTAACATCGTTTTATCAAAAGGTGTCCGCTTTTAAGACAGGTGATCCGATGGACCCTGAAACGATTATCGGGCCCGTCATTCATGAACGCCAGGCGGAGCTTTTAAGAAAAGCTGTTGAAAACGCAATCGAAGAGGGCGCTGTCCCGCTGATCAAAGGCGACATCAAAGGCAATCTCGTCGAACCGACGATCTTGACGGATGTGAAGCCCGGCATGTCGATTACGAAAGAGGAGCTGTTTGGTCCGGTTGTATGCGTCATCCCGTTTGAGACAGAGGAAGAAGCGATTCAGATCGCAAATGATACGCCATTCGGGCTGAGCGGGGCCGTACATACAGGAAATGTTGAGCGCGGCGTGGCCATCGCCCAGCAGATTGAGACGGGCATGATTCATATCAATGACACGACGATCAACGATGAGCCGCATGTCGCTTTCGGCGGAGAAAAACAATCAGGGCTCGGCAGGCTGAACGGCGAATGGAGCCTGGAAGAATTCACGACGTTAAAGTGGATCTCCGTCCAGCATCAAAAACGAGTTTTCCCATACTAGTAGGAGGTTTGAAACATGAGTGAAGCAGTCAAAACAGACATCCATCCGCTTCTGGATGCTTTTGTCAAAGTCGCGCCATTCCTGAATCAGCTGATCCAGGATGATGTGACAGTCGGCATTTATGATACAGAAAAGCTGATCATCAACATTCCCGGCAAGACCTTTTCCCTGAACGTTAAACCAGGCGATCCATTGCAGGAAGGGGACATTATTACAAACGCCATCCGCCAAAACAAAAAGCAAACGAGCATGGTGCCAAAGGAGCTGTTCGGCTTCCCGCTTGCCGCCAGAGCGATTCCCCTGCATGATGAGAACGGAAGGGTCATCGGCGGCGTCGGACTCGGCACAAGCCTGGAAAAATCGGACCAGCTTCACCGCGTCGCCGAGAGTTTATCCGTCATCGTCGAACAGACGGCATCAGCGATTCAGGATATCGCTGAATCCGTGAGCGGATTTTCCGGCCAAATGTCCGATATCTCCAAGCAGGCGAAGGAAGTAAGCGAAAGCGCCGGCGAAATCGAAAAAATTTCTGTCACCGTCAAAGGCATCTCCGATCAAAGCAATCTCTTGGGGCTGAATGCGGCGATCGAAGCGGCGAGAGCGGGTGAATCAGGAAAAGGGTTCTCCGTCGTGGCCGATGAGATCAGAAAGCTTGCGACACATTCAAAAGAAAACGTCGGTCAAATTGATCAAATCACCAAAAAGATCCACGCTTTATTAAAAGACCTTGAACAGTCAATCGAAGTCATCAATGAACATACAAGCGGCCAGGCTGCGGGTGTCGAACAAATTTCCGCAACGATGCAGGAAATCAGCAGCAATGCGCAAAACCTCGCGAAAATGGCTGAACATCATTTTGAGGACTAAAGAAACGAAAGCTGCCGATGCCGGCGGCTTTTTTTTGCGAATTTCTTTCTTGCAATCCATTCCAATAATTAAAATTTTATTTTAAATTTTTTGGAGGAATTTTTCCAACCTAAATCGAAAGTGATAACAGAAACCGCTTTCAAGGGGGAGGAAGGGATATATGAACGTCTATACACCGACGAAGCTGGCCGGATTATTGTTGGGGCCGATCGGTTTTTTGCTGATCATTGGCCTGATGCCCGAGGCGGAGCTTGCTTATGCACCGCGGGTCGTTCTTGCTGTGACGGTTTGGACCGCCGTGTGGTGGATCACCGAAGCCGTGCCGATTCCGGCTGCGTCATTGTTGCCGATCATTCTGATGCCCACATTGGGCGGCCTCGATATGGAAACGACGGCCAAGGCATACGGCGACCCGATCGTGTTTATGTACATGGGTGGTTTTATCATTGCCATCGCGATTGAGAAATGGAATCTTCACAAGCGGATGGCCTTGCATATTTTAAAGCGGATCGGGGCGGAAAGCCATCGGATCGTGCTTGGGGTGATGCTTTCGACGGCGTTTTTATCGATGTGGATTTCCAATGCCGCCACAGCGCTGATGATGCTGCCGGTTGCGCTCGCCATTATCAAAGAAGTGCAGGAAAAAGAGATCTTAAAAGGGGGTTCCCTGCAGAAATTCAGCAAAAGCATATTGCTGGCCGTCGCTTATGCGGCATCGATCGGCGGTCTCGCCACTCTGGTCGGATCGGTGCCGAACGCCGTGTTTGCGGCGATGTCCAGACAGATGCTGAACCGTGAGATTATGTTTTTTGAATGGTTTTTGTTCGGTTTTCCGGTTTCCGTTCTTTTTTTGATCATTCTTTATTTTTATTTAACGAAGGTGCAGTTTAAAGTCAGCCGTTTTTCAGGTAAAAAGCCCGGGTTTATCGATCATGATCTGAAGGCGCTCGGCGCGATGACAAAAGAGGAAAAATCGGTATTCGCCGTGTTTTTGGCGACCGCTTTTTTATGGATGTTCAAATTTTTGCTCCCGTTTCAGCTGTCAGACACATCGATCGCGATTTTGGGAGCGGTTTTGCTGTTTCTCATTCCAAGTGCCCGCGGTGAGCGGATCTTGGAGTGGAAGGATATGCAGACGCTGCCTTGGGGCCTGCTTCTCTTGTTTGGCGGCGGACTGTCGCTTGCATCGGGATTTTCCGCCACGAACTTAACGGCGTGGATCAGCGGTAAGCTCAAGCTGTTGGATGGTCATCCATACCTGTTTGTTTTGATCGTGTTAACGGCGGCGATTTTATTCATGACGGAAATCATGTCCAATACCGCTGTCGCCAATATGGTGATTCCGATGACCGTCGGCTTGGGAGCGGCGCTTCAAGTCGAGCCGTACGGGCTGATGGCCGCGGCGGCACTCGCGTCATCCTGCGCCTTCATGCTTCCGATTTCCACCCCGCCGAACGCCGCAGTGTTCAGCGCCAATGTTTTAAGCATGAAGGATATGATCAAGGCGGGGTTTTGGCTGAATATCGCCGGTGTGTTGATCATCGTCATCAGCGTTTATGTTTGGCTCCCGGTTGTCCTGCAGTAAAACTTGTAAACCTCTCACTAGTTTTCTTTTATCAACTACATTAAAATAATAGTATGACATGACGTAAGGATTGGTAGAATAGATGAGTATTTTTAAAGCTGAAGGTTTATATAAAACATACGGAGACAAGACATTATTTGATCATATATCGTTTCATATTGAAGAAAATGAGCGAATCGGCTTGATCGGACCGAATGGGACGGGAAAAAGCAGCCTGCTGAAAGTGATTGCCGGCTTCGAGTCGACGGAACAAGGGGAGATTGTGAAACCGGGCAGCCTGCAAATCGAGTATCTCGATCAAGATCCTGATTTGGATGGGTCTGAAACGGTGCTGGAGCACATCTATGCAGGCGATTCCGTGATGATGCGAACGATTGCTTCATATGAGAAAGCGTTGCAGGAACTGAACGCGTCTCCCGCTGATCCGAAAAAACAGGAAAACCTTTTGGCCGCTCAAGGCAGAATGGATGAGCACGGCGCCTGGGACGCGAACACGGCGGCGAAAACGATTTTGACCAAGCTTGGCGTTGCAGATGTGACCAAAGAAGTGAGACACCTTTCCGGAGGACAGAAAAAGCGTGTCGCGATTGCCAAAACACTCATTCAGCCGGCTGATCTTTTGATTTTGGATGAGCCGACAAACCATCTTGACAATGAAACGATCGAGTGGCTTGAGGGCTATTTGAGCGGATATTCGGGTTCAGTCGTGCTCGTCACCCATGACCGCTATTTCCTCAACCGCGTGACAAACCGGATTTATGAGCTTGATCGCGGCCATCTGTATACGTATAAAGGGAATTATGAAGTGTTTTTAGAAAAGAGGGCTGAACGGGAAGCGCTCGCCGAGCAAAACGAAACGAAGCGGCAGAACTTATTGAGAAGGGAGCTTGCTTGGCTCAGGAGGGGAGCAAAGGCCCGTTCGACAAAACAGAAAGCGCGAATTCAGCGCGTGGAGGAATTGAAAGGGCAGGATGCGCTGGAAACGAGCGCGACGCTTGATTTTGCGATCGGCTCCCACCGCCTCGGAAAGCAGGTGATCGAAGCTGAAGCGGTCGAGATCAGCCGCGGCGGGAAACAGCTTGTCACATCATTCGATGAGCTGATCATTCCTGGAGATCGAATCGGCATCATCGGGCCGAACGGAATCGGCAAGACGACGCTGTTAAACGCGCTTGCCGGTCGTCTTGAGCCTGATGCGGGCCGCATCACGATCGGCCAGACGGTCCGAATCGGTTATTATACGCAGGACCACAGTGAAATGGATGATTCGCTGCAAGTGATCGAATATATCAAAGGGACGGCTGAAATCGTTAAAACGGCCGACGGTCAAGTGATCACCGCCGAGCAGATGCTGGAACGGTTCCTCTTTCCGCGCCGTGTGCAGCGCAACTTTATCCACAAGCTCTCCGGCGGTGAAAAACGGCGGTTGTACTTGTTGAAGGTGCTGATGGAGGAGCCGAACGTCCTGTTTCTCGATGAACCGACAAACGATCTGGACACGGAGACGCTCGGGGTGCTGGAGGATTACTTAGAACAGTTTCCCGGCGTTGTCGTAACGGTATCCCATGACCGTTATTTCCTCGACCGTGTCATCGACCGTCTGCTTGTTTTTGAAGGAAACGGAGCCGTCTCGCGCTTTCACGGGTCATACAGCGAATACATGGAAAAACAAAAGGAAATCAGCCGAGAGAAGGTTTCTCAAGAAACAGCCGAATCTGTGAAGCCTGAGAAAAAGAAAAGGAAAAAGCTGTCTTATAAAGATCAGCTAGAATGGGAAGGCATCGAAGACAAAATCGCGGCCCTTGAAGAAAAGCATAAACAGCTTGAAGAGGAAATCGCCGCAGCGGGAAGCGACTTCGCCAAAATCCAGACGCTGATGGAAGAGCAAAGCAAAACAGCCGACGAGCTTGAAGAAGCGATGGAGCGCTGGACCGAGCTGTCGCTGATGATCGAGGAGCTGGAACAATCGTAATGGATGCTGCCGGGTAACCCCGGCAGTTTTTAATTTGCCGGGCTTTTTTCCGCTTCGTTACAAAAATAGCCGGTTACTTTTTCCTTTAATAAAGACGCTGCCAGACTCAGCTCCCTGTCTTGATGAACGATGAGCCCGTGCGTGGAGACAATCGGGGCAGTCACAGGCAGCAGTTTGAATTGCTTGGCTTCAAGCTCTTGTTTGACAGCGACTTCCGGAATGAAGGCAAAGCCGATTCCGCATCTGACAGCTTGTTTGATCATGTCGATGCTTGGGTATTCCAAGGCGCTGTTTCCTTCAACGCCGGCTTCTTGGAGCAGCCGGCCCGCTTCTGTATGGTACACACAGCTTGTGCCGAAGCTGATGAATGTTTCCCGGCTCAGGACGCCAAAGCCCTCGGATTCAACTTTCTCAGCGAGCACATGGGGAGCGATAAACACCAGTTTTTCTGCAAACAAAGGATAGAAAAGGAGATCGGGCCGGTTCGGATTTTGCGGCACGATGCCGAAATCGGCGGCATGGTTCAGCACCTGCTGAACGATATCGTGCTGGAATCCGCTTTCCAATTGCAATCTGATTTTTGGATAATCTTTTAGAAAATCTTCGATCAAAAAAGACATGCGCGTCAGAAAAAACGATTCCTGCATGCGAATCCGGACGGTACCTTGAGGCTGATCCAGTTCATTCATCGCTTCTCCTAAAGACATCCCTAATTGAATAAATTGATAAGCATATTTGCTAAGCTTCAAACCGGCCGGTGTCGGCTTCACTCCCCTTGACAGCCGGTGAAACAAACGCTGTCCGCAAGCCTGTTCCAAAAGCTGAATATGGCTGGTGACCGTCGACTGTACATACCCCAGCCGATCAGCGGCGCGGCTGAAGTTTTTTTCTTCCATGACGGCGATGAAGGTTTTAAAAAATTTCCCCTCTAAAAGCTCAATCATAGCTTGGCATCTCCTCGCTATCGAAAATTAAAATGACTTCTATCGTAATCATTCATAAGTAAAATGGTTCTCTCCATGATATCGTAGGTTTTGCAAGAATAAAAGAAAAATGAAGGAGGAAAACAATGAGCAGAACGAGAGGATTTAGGCTTGGCGTGTATATTTTCAAGGATGCTGAAATCATCGACTATGCCGCCCCATACGGAGTATTTTCCGTGGCGAGGAGGCTCGATCCTGAACTGGACGCCTTTCTTGTGGCGGATGCGATGAAACCGGTTCAGACGCAAGCCGGTTTAACCGTTCAACCGAATTACAGTTTCAATGATCAGCCTGATATGGATGCTTTCTTCATTCCGGGCGGATTCGGCACACGCCAGGAAACCAACAACAAACGACTGCATCAGTTTATCCGCTCTTTGCCAGAGACGACGCTTTTGGTCAGCGTATGCACGGGATCATGGATTTACGGTCGCATGGGGCTCTTAGACGGGCTCTGTGCCACCAGCCGAAAAGAACCGGATCGGCTTGAGGCGTCAGAGATGGGGCAAGTTCCGATCGACCGCTTGGCTGACATCGCGCCGGCCTGCCGCATCAGCCGGGCGAGAATCGTCGACAGCGGCCGGATCATCACTGCCGGGGGAATCGCTTCAGGCATGGAAATGGGCTTTCACTTATTGAGAAGAGCGGGCTATGATGAAACATTCATTGAAGAAACGGCTCGGATTATGGAGTATAAAGAGGGGTACAGCCAGTATCGGGATGATATTGAATACGCGCGGAAAATCAAATAGTCGAAGCTGCCGGTTTATTCCCGGCAGCCCGTCCTTATTTAGAAAATGAGAGCCGCGCCACGGCATCATGCATATGTATCGATTCTTCATTCCGGCATTCGATCTCAAACGCCGAAACCCACTCCATTTCATACAAGTCGGCCGCAGTCAGGCGGATGACATCTTCTACAAACCTCGGATTCTCGTAGGCTTGTTCTGTCACTTTCTTTTCGTCAGGTCTTTTTAAGACGGGATGGAGCTTGGCGCTTGCATTCGTTTCCGCCGCGGCGAGGAGTGCTGTTTTAAAATCGTCCGGCATTTCCGCCTGTTCATGGATGTGCGCCGTGATACTGATGATCCCGCGCTGATTGTGGGCGCTGTACTCGCTGATTTCTTTAGAGCAAGGACAAAGGGTCGTCACTTTTGACGTGATTCCAACGGTTTGCGACCAGCCTTTGTTTTTTTCAAAGGAGACACTCATCTGAACATCTGCGTGCATCAGTCCGGGCAATTCGGTGTCAGGACTGCGCCGCTCGAAATACCATGGAAACGAAACGGAAACGGCTGCGCTTTGCTGCTCCATGTTGTCCGCCAATTCCTTTGTGAAATCTTTCAGCGTGTGAAGGTCAACGGTCCAGCCTGTTTCATGGTAGCGCTGCAATTGCTCTGTCAGACGGCTCATATTGATGCCTTTGCGGCTCTTTTGCAGATGGGTCGTTAACGAAAAAGTGCCGATTGTCGTCTGCGTCCTCGGATTTAGAGCAGATTGAACCTGGATCGGATGTGAAACATTTGCGATGCCGACCGAGTCAATATCGAAAAAATAGTCGTTCGGCATATTTTGCAGATCCTTCATGTGTTCTTTATCAGTCGGCTTTATTCCTTTTATCGGTTCAACCGATCCGAAGCGGCGGTGGCGCTCCGGTTTTGCGGGGAATTGAAGTTTTCTTTCCATTGCTGAAACTCCTTTCTGAGCATAAATCGAAATAATTCCTATTTATTTTGCAGGAATGATGTGATAAAATCAAGTGGTTCACGTTGTGAAACATATCTTTTAAATCGTAATGATTTCGTTTAAGGAGTGATTGTCATGGAAAATAACGAAATCGTCATTGTCGGGGCAGGACCCGCTGGTATTGGAATGGGAATCCTTCTGAAAAAACTCGGTTTTGAATCGTTCGTGATTTTAGATAAAGGACGTGTAGGAGCATCATTTTGGCAATGGCCTGAAGAAATGAAGCTGATCACACCATCCTTCACAGGCCAAGGTTTCGGCGCTTTAGATCTGAATGCTGTAGCCCCGGGAACATCTCCCGCTTTTACATTTCAGCGAGAGCATTTGAGCGGGCAGGAGTATGGGGAATATTTGGCGCTTTTAGCCGAGCATTTCGAGCTGCCTCTGGCAGAAGGTACGGCTGTACATAAGCTGCATAAACATGACGACGGTTTTTCAATAGAAACGAATCACGGCATCATCAAGTCAAAGGCCGTCATCTGGGGAACCGGAGAATTCCAGTTTCCAAAGCTCCCTTTCACTGGAGCTGAGCTGGGGCTGCATAACAGCAAAGTGGCTGCATGGCGGCAATTGAAAAAAGGCCATTATTATGTGATCGGCGGCTATGAAAGCGCGATGGATGCGGCGGAGCAGCTGGCGTCATATGGAAGCGATGTAACGGTCGTCATGCCGAATGCCCTTCAGGAAAACGCTGAGGCCGATCCGAGCCGGTCGCTTTCGCCATACACCCGGGAACGTCTTGAACAGGCGTATGAAAAAGGAAACGTCCAATTTTTAGAACATGTCAGTGTCAGAAAACTGACGACAAATGGAGCAGCCTATGATCTGCACTTGTCAGATGGAAGGAGAATCCGCTCTGAAACACGGCCGATTGTGGCGACCGGCTTTCATTCGGGAGCAGAGCAGATCAGCCGTTTGTTTGCGTGGGGGGAAGACGGCAAGCCGCTTTTAACAAAAGAGGATATGTCGACAAAAACGGAACATCTTTATTTGATCGGACCGAGTGTCAGGCATCAAAACGCCGTCTTTTGTTTTATTTATAAATTCCGACAAAGGTTTGCCGTTATTGCTGAGCACTTACTGAAAAAATGGGATTTTGCCCTTGATGAGGACGTGTTGGCCGAATACAGGAACAATCAAATGTTTCTCGATGATTTGAGCTGCTGTGAGGTAGAGTGTGAATGCTAATCAAACCGAAGCAGCACAAGCGTCTATTATTGATTGGATTGGAGTCGGTCGGGAAAACGACATTATGTTCCGCGATCACAGGTCAAGGGTATGGAGAGGAAACGAATGTAAGGGGGTCGACGATTTTTGCGGCAGAACGGGAGGGAAAGCGCCTTCCAGGCTGGACGGTTGTTGATATGCCGGGCATTCGCGAGGAAGACAACATCGCGAAAAAGACGGTCAAGAACGAAATTGAAACGGCCGATAAGGTGGTGGCCGTTTTGCGGGGGACACATTTTTCTGAAGAGCTTCGCCTGATCCTTGAGCTGATTCCGCCCGTTTGTCAACATGTCTGTTTTATCGTGACATTTCAAGATAAGATGACGGCGGACATGCGGCACAAGCTTTCTGAGCAAGTGAAAAAACATGATCTGCCTGTCTTTCTTATCGACTCGCGACGTCTGACTGAAGATAAAAAAGAGAAAATCTTCGCTTTTTTAAAAAAAGGCGCTGTCTTCCATCATGGGAAACGGAAGCAGATCGAACAGATCGAGCTTGGCCGTACTGCTGATCAAAAGCTGCTGTTTGACCGGCCGATATGGGGTCCGATTCTTTCGGCTTCTGTGCTGGGGCTGTTGTTTATCTTGCCGGTGATGCTCGCTTACCATGTTTCCGAATGGATGCAGCCATACGCGGATCAATGGGTCGTCGAACCGCTTCAACACATGATGCAGGGAAAGCCGTCATGGATTCGGGCGGTTTTGGCCGGGAATTACGGGCTTTTTTCCCTTGGCATCTATTCGTTCGTTTGGGCGTTTCCGGTCGTGCTGTTTATGTCTTTTGCAAATGCGCTGACAGATGATTCGGGTGTTAAGGATCGGATTGTTGATTCACTTGATCCGTATATGAGAAAAATCGGACTGAATGGCCGGGATTTAGTGCCGTTTTTAACCGGGTTTGGCTGCAATGTCGTGGCTGTTCATCAGACCCGCTCATGCAGCATGTGTACGCGGAAGCAATGCGTCTCATTGATATCATTTGGATCGGCCTGCAGTTATCAAATCGGGGCGACGATTTCTATTTTTCATGCCGCCGGCAGGGAATGGCTGTTTATTCCGTATCTTGCGGCGCTGGTCATTGTCGGGGCCGTTCATAATCGGATTTGGTATCCGGCGGATGAGAAATGGTCTTCCTATTTTCAAAGCCGGAAAACTTATTTGCAGCGTCCATCGTGGAAAGGAACCGCATTTCGAGTGAAATCGGTGGTGAATCAATTTATTCTGCAGGCAATGCCGATCTTTCTCATCATTTGCCTTGCCGCGTCGATGTTACATGAGCTTGGTGTGATTCACTTGTTAACACTGCTTGCATCACCTGTTTTACACGCGTTCGGCGCTCCTGGTGAAGCCGCATCTGGACTGGTTTTTTCAATCATCAGGAAAGACGGCATTCTCCTTTTTAATGAAGGAAACGGTGCTCTTTTGCAAGCTTTATCCGGAGGGACGCTTTTTTTATTGGTGTACCTGGCGTCCACTTTTTCTTCCTGCATGGTGACGGTGTGGACGATCGCGAAAGAATTGGGGATGAGAACGGCGGCCGGTCTCATCGGAAGGCAAATGATCACCTCTGCCGCGTCGGCCGCATTGTTTTGGGCTGTTTTAAAACTGGTGCCTTTGCATTTTTAACTGATTTGTGATGAAATAAAATACAAATCGTAATTATTACGATTTAACAAAGTGATAAAAAGGAGAATGAAAATGAGTAAAAAAATTCCTGTAACAGTGTTGAGCGGCTATTTAGGGGCGGGCAAAACGACTTTGCTGAATTACATACTGCAAAACCGCCACGGGCTGAAAGTCGCCGTGATCGTCAATGACATGAGTGAAGTGAACATCGACGCCGGACTCGTCAAACAGGGCGGCGGGCTTTCAAGGACGGATGAAAAACTGGTCGAAATGTCAAACGGCTGCATTTGCTGCACATTGAGGGAGGATTTGCTGATAGAGGTTGAAAAGCTCGCCCGGCAGGGGAACGTCGATTACATCGTGATCGAGTCAACAGGGATCAGCGAACCGGTTCCGGTTGCGCAAACCTTTTCCTACATTGATGAAGAGCTTGGCATCGATTTGACCCGTTTTTGCCGTCTGGATACGATGGTGACGGTTGTTGACGCGAATCGTTTTTGGCATGACTTTCAGTCCGGAGACAGCCTGCTCGATCGAAAAGAAGCCGTCGGGGAAGAGGATGAACGCGAGATTGCCGATCTGCTTATTGACCAAATCGAATTTTGCGATGTCCTGATTTTGAATAAATGCGACCTTGTTTCCCAAGAGGAGCTGGCTAAGCTTGAAAAAGTGCTGAGAACCTTGCAGCCGGCTGCGAAAATCATCCGCGCGGTAAAGGGTGAAGTAGATCCTGGAGAGATTTTGAATACAGGATTGTTCGACTTTGAAAAGGCAAGCAATTCGGCGGGCTGGCTGAGGGAGTTAAATCAGGGGCCGGAGCAGCATACGCCTGAAACTGAAGAATACGGGATATCGTCCTTTGTGTATGAAGCGCGCCGTCCTTTTCATACAGAGCGGTTCTATAATTGGATTCATACCCTTCCGGAAAACATTGTCAGGGCGAAAGGAATCGTCTGGTGTGCGACAAGGAACAGTCTTGCCTTATTGATGTCCCAGGCGGGTCCTTCCGCAAGTCTTGAGCCGATCTCATATTGGGTCGCAGCCTTGCCGAAGCATAAGCAGGAACAAATATTGCGGGATGAGCCTGAGGTTTTAGAGGAATGGGATCCCGAGTTCGGCGACCGCCATACAAGGCTCGTCTTTATCGGACTCAACCTTTCGCCTGACGAGATTTCAGCCGAAGCGGATCGATGCCTGCTCACAGATTCCGAAATGGCGGATGATTGGTCGCTTCTGCCCGACCCGTTTGATTGGCAGATTGAAACTGCAGGGCAGGCATAACAACAGCAAATCGTCTTTCAATAAGGCAAAAGAGGAGCCTTTTAAGCTCCCTTTTGTCTTTTTTTGTGTATGAGCAATTTCACATCGTGTTGACATATCAGGTAAGGAATACTAATATTCTACTTGTAATGTTAACTTAAAATTAATTTAAGTTAACATATTCGCGTCCGGTTTCAAAGGGGGGATGAAACAATGCAGGGGGACAAATATTACAGCGTCAGAATGAGAGCATCCAAAAACGGACCTCATGAACAGGGCGGAAAGCATATATCCGGGGGAGAGCGCCTGACATCCTTCAGCGGTTTGAAGGGAGCCGTCCACACCTTATTGGATAAAGCCTTATCCCATTCAAGAGGGGAACCGGATTTTATGCAAATCCAGTTTGAATGTGTTGACGAACCGGTAAGCTTGATTCAGCCTTTGCCGGTTGAAACACATGAAGTTGATGCAGCAGAAAACGGCCGGGCCCTCGCGCGGGCGCTTCTTCAAAAAGCGGGCGTTCCAGCAAGCATGTTTGAAAAAGCGCTTCAGGACATCGCTCTGAGGGGAGCGGTCTTGTTTGACATCGATGCAGGGGAGCGAATCGATGGGAGGCATGAAAAAGGTGTCCGGGTTTCCCGGATCGACTGGCCTGAAGACGACTTTCAAAAGTGGGCCAGAGAGCGCGACATGCCGCTGAATCCGCGCTTGAAGGAGGCGCTCGCGATAGCGGCAAAAGTATGCGCACACCCGGATATCATCGCAGAATTATGCTGGTCTGATGATCCCGATTACATAACCGGCTATGTCGCTTCACGAAAACTGGGCTATCGGCGGATGACGAAAATGAAAGAATACGGAGACGAAAGCGGCTGCCGAATATTTTTTGTTCGCGGATTCATCAATGCAGAGAATTGTATCGATTACTTGGAAAACCAGCCGGTATTGATTCAGACGGGGGGAGAAAAATGGGGCAATCGTTAATTGAAAAAAGCAAAAAACATCTTTGGCTGCCTTTTACACAAATGAAGGATTATGATCAAGATCCATTAATCATTGAAAGCGGAGACGGAATTAAGCTAAAGGACATAAATGGCAAAGAATATTACGACGGCTTTTCTTCAGTGTGGCTCAATGTACACGGCCATCGCAAAAAGGAATTGGATGAGGCGATTAAAAAACAACTGAAAAAAATCGCTCACTCCACATTGCTGGGGATGACAAATGTTCCAGCGACAGAGCTTGCCGAAATATTAATCAAGATCACACCTGACAATCTGACCCGCGTTTTTTATTCCGACAGCGGAGCTGAAGCGATGGAGATCGCGCTGAAAATGGCCTTTCAGTATTGGAAGAATAAAGGGAAGCCCGAGAAGCAAAAATTCGTCACGATGCGAAACGGCTATCACGGCGATACGATCGGCGCCGTCAGCGTCGGTTCCATCGAGCTTTTCCACCATGTATACGGTCCGCTCATGTTTGACAGCTTCAAAGCAAGGGTTCCTTATGTATACCGGTCCACGAGCGGCGACCCGGACCAGTGCCGCGATGAATGCCTGGAAGAACTGGAAAAGCTTTTGATGGAGCATCACGAAGAGATCGCCGCCCTTTCGATCGAGTCGATGGTTCAAGGCGCATCAGGCATGATTGTCATGCCAGAAGGATATTTAGCGGGCGTTCGAGCGCTTTGCACGAAATACGATGTGTTCATGATCGTTGATGAAGTGGCGACAGGGTTTGGGCGGACCGGAAAAATGTTTGCTTGTGAACACGAAGCTGTGCAGCCTGACCTAATGGCGGCGGGAAAAGGAATTACCGGAGGCTATTTGCCGATTGCCGTCACATTTGCCACAGAAGAGATTTACGACGCATTCTATGACGATTATGAAAATCTGAAAACGTTTTTCCACGGCCACTCCTATACAGGGAATCAGCTTGGGTGTGCGGTTGCGATCGAAAACCTGCGTCTGTTTGAAACTGAAAGAATCGTAGAACAGGTCGCCGCCAAATCGAAAGTCGTGCATGCTCTTCTTCAAGACCTGAAATCCCTTCCTCATGTCGGAGACATCCGGCAGCTCGGATTGATGTGCGGAATAGAGCTTGTCCAGTCAAAGGAAACGAAACAAGCTTATCCGCCTGAACAGCGCGTTGGATACCAAGTCTCTTTAAAAATGCGGGAGCTTGGCATGCTGACGAGACCGCTCGGGGATGTTGTCGCATTTCTGCCGCCGCTCGCCAGCACAACGGATGAGCTTGCAGCAATGGTTGCCATTATGAAGGAAGCGATTCATGAGGTGACAAGCCGTGTCGTTTGACGACTGGCTGTACGAACGCCTTGAGAAAACGAAAGCGGCCGGTCTTTACCGAAGATTGCGGACGCCTGATGCCGACAAGGTCTGGGCTTCAAATGATTATTTGCGACTGGGCGATGATCACCGTTTGATCGCGGCGGCCAAAATGGCGCTGGATCAAGCCGGGGCAGGCAGCAGCGGTTCACGGCTGACGACAGGCAATACCTGCTGGCATGAAAGGCTTGAGCGGAAGATCGCGGATTTTAAGGAGACGGAAGCGGCTCTTTTGTTTTCAAGCGGGTATTTAGCCAATATCGGTGTGCTGTCTTCGCTGCCTGAAAAAGGGGATATCATCTTCAGCGATCAATTGAATCATGCCAGTATTATTGACGGATGCCGCCTTTCAAAAGCCGACACCGTCATTTACCGCCATATGGATATGAATGATCTTGAAGATAAGCTTTCTGCAACATTTGGCGGTAAGCGGCGCTTTATTGTCACAGACGGCGTTTTTAGCATGGATGGAACGATCGCGCCGCTTGATCAGATTATCCCGCTTGCCAAACGCTACCAGGCCTTCGTCATTGTTGATGATGCGCACGCAACAGGCATTTTGGGTGCGAACGGCAGGGGAACAAGCGAATACTTCGGCGTCCGTCCTGATGTTGTGATCGGCACCTTAAGCAAAGCTGTCGGCATAGAAGGCGGCTTTGCCGCAGGTTCGCACGCGTTGATCGATTTTTTGCGGAATCATGCCAGAACATTTATCTTCCAGACGGCCATACCACCGGCGAGCTGTGCCGCTGCGTGCGAGGCCTTTGCGATCATCGAAGAAAGCCAAGAACAACGCCTGTCATTACAGTCATCGGTCAAAGCCGTTAAGGAAGGTCTTGAGAAAATCGGCTTTACCGTCAAGGGGGGAGAGACACCGATCATCCCTGTGATCATCGGGGACACGCAGCAAGCCGTGCGATTTGCACAAGGTCTTCAGAAAAAGGGCATTTATGCACCGGCCATCCGTCCGCCGACGGTACGGGAAGGAGAAAGCCGGATCAGGCTGACCGTCTCCGCCGGCATCAGCTTAAAAGAAATCGACGATCTGTTAGTTGCGTTTAATCTAATCGGAAGAGAGTTGAACATGGTGAAATGAAAGGTTTTTTTGTAACAGGAACGGATACGGAAATCGGGAAAACCGTCATCTCCTGCGGCCTTGCCGCTGTATTAAAAGAACAAAACATCGATGTCGGCGTGTTTAAGCCTTTTTTAAGCGGAATTTCGCGCACACACCCGGATAGCGATACATCGCTGTTGAAGAAAATGTCGCAAACCGCTCTTTCTCATGAGGACATTTCTCCTTTTGCATATCAAGAACCGCTAGCTCCATATGTTGCGTCAAAGCTTGAAGGAAAGACGGCCGGGATGGAGGAGGTCATGAACCATTGGAAAAAGATCAAGGATCGGCATGACTGCTTCATTGTCGAGGGAGCAGGCGGAATCGCGGTGCCGCTTGGAAAGGATTATTTGGTCAGCCATTTGATAAAGGCTTTGCAGCTGCCGGCTGTCATTGTCGCAAGGCCTGACCTCGGAACGATTAATCACACGTATTTGACCGTACAATACGCCAAAAGCATCGGCATTCGTTTGATCGGCATCGTGATCAATGGCATCAGCGTGCGGCCGGGCCGTGATGAACAAACCAACCCGGAGATGATTGAAACATTATGTGAAGTGCCGGTGTTAGGCGTGACACCGAAGCTTGAACATCTAACAGCGGAAAACATGCAAAACATGATAAAGGACCATGTCGATGTTTCCTATATCATGAATCAAATGTAAATGGGGGCAAAAAAGATGAATCAATGGATGGACCTGGCAGAGAGTGTGTTGGGGGGAGCGGAAGTCACAGACGAAGAGGCGCTTGCCGTTTTGGAGTGTCCGGATGATGAAGTTCTGCTTTTGATGCATGCTGCCTTTCAAATTAGAAAGCATTACTACGGGAAAAAAGTAAAGCTCAACATGATTATGAATGCAAAGTCCGGCCTTTGCCCGGAAAACTGCGGCTACTGTTCTCAGTCCGCCATATCGAAGGCGCCGATCGATTCGTACCGGATGGTGGACAAAAGGACATTGCTTGAAGGCGCCAAGCGCGCCCGCGATTTAAATATCGGCACTTACTGCATCGTGGCCAGCGGCAGAGGCCCGTCAAACCGGGAAGTCGATCAAGTTGTCGATGCTGTAAAAGAAATCAAAGATACGTACGGGCTGAAAATCTGCGCATGCCTCGGCCTGTTAAAACCGGAGCAGGCTCATCGGCTGAAAGAGGCGGGTGTTGACAGGTACAATCACAACATCAATACATCAAAGAGCAACCATTCCAATATTACGACTTCACATACGTATGATGACAGAGTCCAAACAGTGGAGACGGCCAAACAATCCGGGATGTCGCCGTGTTCGGGTGTCATTGTCGGCATGAAAGAGACGAAGCAAGATGTCATCGATATGGCAAGAAGCTTAAAAGCGCTTGATGCCGATTCGATCCCGGTCAATTTCTTGCATGCGATTGACGGCACACCGTTGGAAGGGGTCAATGAATTGAACCCGCTGTACTGTTTAAAAGTGCTGGCTTTGTTCCGCTTTATCAATCCGTCAAAGGAAATCCGCATTTCCGGCGGGCGCGAAGTCAATCTCCGCTCATTGCAGCCGCTCGGGCTGTATGCCGCCAACTCGATTTTCGTCGGAGATTACTTAACAACGGCAGGACAGCTTGAAACAGAAGACCATCAGATGCTGCGTGATTTGGGATTTGAAGTCGAAACGGTTGAAGAAATGAAAGCCAGCCTTCAACAATAAAACGATACGGAGGATTGACATGGCGTTAGAATTACATCCGGCAAAGCCTAGTTTGCTTTCAGATGCTGAATTTTGGAGAGATCCTTATCCTTTTTATGAGAAGCTGCGGTCTGTTCATCCTGTTTATCAAGGAACGGTATTCAAATATCCGGGCTGGTATGTGACCGGATATGAAGCAGCAGCAGCGATTTTGAAGGACGTCAGATTTCAAAACCGCGTTCCTCTTCCGGAAACGACAGCAAAATATGAATATCTGAAAAACTTACAGGGGAATATGCTGCTGTATCAAAACCAATCCGGCCATAAGCGAATGCGGGCGCTCATTGGAAAAGAGTTCACACCGAAAATCGTTGAATCCTTACGGCCTGATATAAAAGCAGCAGCTGCTGGTCTGCTGGATCAGCTCGATGGCAGGAAAAGCGCGGATATTGTTTCCGAGTTTGCCTTTCCTTTGGCTAGTCTTGTCATTGCCAAAATACTTGGTGTCCCGGAAGATGAAAGGCATCAATTTAGACAGTGGACGGCAAATGTCATACAGACGATTGATTTGACCCGTTCGCGCCAGGCGCTGGTCAAAGGAAGCGATACGGCGGGGAAATTAATATCATATTTTAGAGATTTGCTGCAAAAGCGAAAAGCTCATCCGCAAAACGACTTGATCAGCAAATTCATCAGTGAGGAAAAGCTCTCAGAAGATGAAATGCTTGCGACATGTATATTGCTTATCATTGCCGGACATGAGACGACAGTCAACCTTGTCAGCAATGGATTGCTTGCATTCATGAAGCATCCGGAACAGCTTGCCGTATTGAAGGAAAATCCGCTGCTTATTGAGTCTGCAGTTGAAGAGTGTTTGCGCTATGAAAGTCCGACACAGATGACGGCGCGCACAGCTTCCGAGGATTGTGAAATCAGCGGCAAGATGATCAAAAAGAATGAACAGGTATACGTCCTTTTAGGTGCTGCCAACCGCGATCCGGACATTTTCAAGGAGCCTCATGTTTTCGACATCACGAGAAAGCCGAATCCGCACCTTGCATTTGGCCATGGTCCTCATGTTTGCTTAGGGTCTTCATTGGCGCGGCTTGAAGCGCAAATGGCCATCCTTGCGCTTTTAGAGCGGGCGCCAGGACTCCGTCTGGCTGCATCAGATGTTTGCTACCGCAAGTTATTCGGTTTTAGAGCGTTGGCCGAGCTGCCTGTCGCCTTTAGGTGAGCCGATCAAAAAAGGGCCGGTTTTTAGACACCGGCTCTTTTATTCTTTCGTTTCATTTTGTTTGATATAGGTTGATAAAAGCATCTTTAATTCTTTGACTTCCGCCCGCAATTCTTTTATTTCTTTCGTATCTTCCTTTAAATCTCCTGTTTCTTCTTCAATTTCCTGAGAAATTTTTTGCGCGTTATTGACGATTTCACCGACGATCAGGTTGATCATGATAAAGGTCGTAATGACGATAAATGAGACGAAATACAGCCAGGACCAGGCGCTTTCGGCGAAGATCGGCCTGAAGATTCCGCTCGCCCATGATTCGAGCGTGAACGTTTGGAACAGCGTCAGAAAACTGAGCTGCAGGTTTCCGAAATATTCCGGCGCAATCGTTGAAAAGAACATCGTCCCGATGACGGCATAGACATAGAAAATGATCATCATCAAAATCAGGACGCTGCTGATGGTCGGAATCGCCATAAACAGCGCATTGACGATCCGCCTTAAAGACGGGATGGATGTGATCGTCCTAAGCACCCGGAGCACGCGGAAAATCCGAAGGACGCTGACGAAATTCGTGTTGTAGAGAATGAAACTGCCGGCGATGATAATAAAATCAAATATGTTCCAATTGTTTTTAAAGAAATGGTGTTTTTGCACCGATAGTTTAAGAGACAGCTCCACCGCGAAAATCGCTAAAAACAGGCAGTCTAATATAAAAAATATGTGTTGATACGGCTTAAAAAAAGCATAGGTTTCCAAACCTATGGAAATGGCATTCAGAATAATAACGGCCGTAATAAAATACTGAAACATCCGGCTTTCGACGAATGTGGAAACTTTTGTTTTAAATGAATGTTGATGAGTATTCACCTTGTTTTTTTGTCCTCCCGTTTTGTTTTCCATTTCTATGATACGTTACATGGACTGGCGAATGTCAAGTCAGTTCTTTTTTGTTGATCAACACTTAACGTTTACGTTAAAGTTTAAGAGTGATATCATATAACAATCAGTAAGAAGGCAGGAGGCTGTGGACGTGAACTGGATGAAGATTGATCAAATGGCAAAACGAAGCGGCTTGACCAAAAGAACGATCCGCTTTTATGAAGAAATCGGTTTGCTTTCTTCTCCAAAGCGGACGGAAGGCGGTGTCCGGCTATATTCCGAAGACGACTTGGAAGAGCTGGAAAAGGTCATCAGCGCCAAGGAAGTGTTGGGGTTTTCTCTCCATGAACTTCAGCAGTTTATGGAAACGAGCAAGCATCTTGAAATGCATAAAGAAGGGTATCTTTTATCATTGGACCAAAAGGAGCGAAAGGAAAAGCTTGAAGACATTCAAGCGATGCTGAATGAACAGCTCCGGATGATAGATGAAAAGATTGAAAAATTCCAATCATTCAAGAAGCGCCTTGAGGGCATGAACGAGAAAGCCCGGAAAGCGCTGGATAACATTGATTAAAACGCTATTTTTATAGCGTTTGTTTATTTGCAAAAAAGAAAGGTCTGATCTGTTATGAATGAACAACCATCGAAGAAATCAAGCATGTTGAAGCAGCCGAAAGCAGTTTGGGCCGTAGCATTTGCATGTGTGATCTCATTTATGGGGATCGGTCTGGTCGACCCGATCCTGCCGGCGATTGCCCGGCAGCTGGATGCGTCCCCCAGTCAGGTATCGCTGTTATTTACAAGCTATCTGCTTGTCACAGGTTTTGCGATGCTTTTGTCAGGGGCTATCTCAAGCCGGATTGGCGCTAAGCAGACACTCATTTGCGGTCTTATTCTGATTATTATTTTCGCAGGGCTCGGCGGATTTTCTCAATCCATCGCCCAGCTTGTCGGCTTTCGGGGCGGCTGGGGACTTGGAAACGCTTTGTTTATCTCAACCGCTCTTGCCGTCATCGTGAGTGTGGCGTCAGGCGGAAGCGCAAAAGCGATCATTTTATATGAAGCGGCTTTAGGACTGGGGATTTCCGTCGGTCCTCTGGCCGGCGGTGAGCTTGGAAGCATCTCATGGAGAGCGCCGTTTTTCGGCGTATCTGTTTTAATGGCGGTCGCGCTGCTGGCCATCTTCATTTTGCTGCCGCCGATTGCAAAGCCGCAAAAGAAAGTTTCTGTCAGCGCTCCGATCAGGGCGCTGCGTTATAAAGGGTTATTCACGCTGTCTGCGGCTGCCTTTTTGTATAACTTCGGCTTTTTTACTTTGCTTGCCTATTCTCCATTCGTACTTGATTTGAATGAAAGGGGCCTCGGCTATGTCTTTTTCGGCTGGGGACTGTTTCTTGCGGTCACATCCGTTTTCACCGCTCCGGCTGTGCAGCGCGTCCTTGGAACCGTCCGTTCTTTGATCCTGCTGTTTGTGCTGTTTGCCGCTGATTTATTGGCGCTCGGCATTTGGACGGAGCACAAGACTTTTGTCATCACAGCGATTGTCATTGCCGGCGGCATTTTGGGCATGATCAACACGATTTTGACCACCGCGGTCATGAATGCGGCGCCTGTCGAACGGTCAGTCGCTTCAAGTGCTTACAGCTCAATCCGTTTTATCGGCGGAGCGATCGCGCCATGGATCGCGGGAGTTCTCGCCGATCATTTCAGCGCGCATACACCGTATGTTGCCGGATGTATCGCAGTTCTTGCCGGGGTAGCCGTCTTAGCCTTCGGCCGCCGTCATTTGGCCGGGATTAGAGCAGGTCATTAAAAGAAAATCATCCTTGCATTTGCTGACGGGCCGGCGGTCGCCGTCTATACATCCTGTGAACGTTCACCCCGATGATCGGCTTACTAAAAAAACTTGTTTCCCTGCAAAGGAAACAAGTTTTTTTGTTTATAATACCTTCGTGGTCCAAGATTCACAGTTCCATGTTTCTGTTGCGATCTCGGTGTAAAATTCCGGTTCGTGGGAGATGAGAAGGACTGAGCCTTTGTATTCTTTCAAGGCCCTTTTCAGCTCTTCTTTTGCCTCCACATCGAGATGGTTTGTCGGCTCATCGAGAACGAGCAGATTCGTTTCCGAATTGATGAGCTTGCACAGTCTGACTTTCGCCTTTTCGCCGCCGCTTAACACGGACACCTTGCTTTCAATATGCTTTGTCGTCAGTCCGCATTTCGCAAGCGCTGCCCGGATTTCATATTGTGTGAAGGAAGGAAAGTCGTTCCACACCTCTTCAATACATGTGTTGTTGTTTTTTTCTTTGACTTCCTGTTCGAAATAGCCGATATGAAGGTATTCCCCGCGTTCGACTTCACCCGACAGCGGCGAAATTTCGCCGAGCAGGCTCTTCAGGAGCGTCGTTTTTCCGATGCCGTTCGCCCCGTACAAAGCGATTTTTTGCCCGCGCTCCATTCTCAAGTTTAACGGTCTGGATAGCGGTTCGTCATAGCCGATGACGAGATCTTTCGTTTCGAAAATCAGCTTTCCGGATGTCCGCGCCTGTTTAAAGTGAAATTCCGGCTTCGGCTTTTCTGAAGGGAGCTCGATCATGTCCATTTTGTCGAGCTTTTTTTGTCTGGACATCGCCATATTGCGCGTGCTGACGCGCGCTTTATTGCGGGCGACGAAGTCTTTCAGCTCGGAGATTTCCTGCTGTTGTTTTTTGTAGGCGGCTTCAAGCTGCTGCTTTTTGACCTCATACACTTCACGGAATTGATTGTAGTCGCCGGCGTAGCGTGTCAGCTGTTGATTTTCCACATGATAGATGAGATTGATAACGCTGTTTAAGAACGGGATGTCGTGCGAAATCAGAATAAACGCGTTATCGTATTCCTGCAAATACCGCTTGAGCCATTCGATGTGCTGCTCATCCAGGTAGTTTGTCGGTTCGTCCAAGAGAAGGATGTCGGGCTTTTCAAGCAGCAGTTTGGCAAGCAGCACCTTTGTCCGCTGTCCTCCGCTTAAATCTGTGACATCCCTGTCAAGACCGAGGTCTTGAAGCCCGAGACCGCGGGCGATTTCTTCGACTTTAGCATCTATCGCGTAAAAATCGTTGTTGTCGAGCGCGTCCTGGATCGTGCCGACTTCTTCAAGCAGCTTCTCAAGCTCATCGGGATCAGCCTCTCCCATTTTCCCGTAGATGGCGTTCATTTCTTCTTCCATCTCGAATAAATAGTGAAAGGCGTTTCTCAGCACATCGCGGATCGTTTGTCCGCGCTCCAGCACCGTATGCTGGTCAAGGTAGCCGACCCGGACTTTTTTTGACCATTCGACTTTGCCTTCATCAGGTTCAAGCTTTCCAGTAATGATATTCATGAAGGTCGATTTTCCTTCACCGTTTGCCCCGATGAGACCGACGTGTTCGCCCTTGAGCAGGCGAAAGGAGATATCTTGAAAGATCGCCCGGTCGCCAAAACCGTGGCTCAGCTTTGTGACTGTAAGTAAACTCATGTTTTGCACCTCAAGTTGTAATCTGTATTCTATAAGATTATATCGAACCATTGGGGGACAATAAAAGAAAAATTGCGCTGCCGTCTCTGTTTTGAGATACTAAGAGCAGAAACAACCTGAGGACAAAGGAGATAAACATGACGGAAAGATGGCCATTTTTAAATAAAGCAAAACCGTTTATTCAAGAAAATTGGAAGGCGGCAGGTTTTCACGAACCGACGAATGTGCAAAAAACCACCGCCGCACCGATTTTAGAGGGGCGTGACGTGATCGCCGAATCACCGACGGGAACGGGAAAAACACTCGCTTACGTCCTGCCGCTTTTAGAAAAGCTTGAGGCGGATCAAAAACACGTCCAGGCTGTGATCCTCGCCCCTTCCCGCGAGCTTGTCATGCAGATTTTTGATGTGATCACAGAATGGAAGAAGGGCTCGGATATCAGAGCTGCTTCTCTTATCGGGGGAGCCAACATCAAAAAACAGCAGGAAAAGCTGAAAAAACATCCGCACATTATTGCGGGCACACCGGGACGGGTGTTTGAGCTCATTAAAATGAAGAAGCTGAAAATGCATGAGGTGAAAACGATCGTCCTTGATGAAACAGACCACCTGCTCACCCCGGAGCATCGCGGCACGATTGCAAACATCATCAAGTCGACGCTCCGCGACCGGCAAATCCTCTGTTTTTCCGCGACTTTAAAACAAGACGCTGAACGGGAGCTCCGTGATATGACAAAGGATGCGGAGCTTTTCAGAATCAAAAGAACAAGCGAGGAATCCGCAAAAGTCAAACACCAATTTCTCGTCTGCGATCAGCGGGATAAAATTAAGATGTTGCAGAAGTTCTCAAGGTTCAGCGGTTTTCAGGCGCTCGTTTTTGTGAAGGACATCGGCAATTTAAACGTTTACGCCGAAAAATTGAAGTTTCACCATGTTGATGTCGGCGTCCTGCACAGTGAAGCGAAAAAAATCGAACGGGCCAAGATCCTAGAAGCGTTTGAAGCAGGCGAGTTTCCGCTGCTTTTGGCGACGGACATCGCAGCGCGCGGCATTGATATTCAAGATTTGCCATTTGTGATCCACGCCGATTTGCCCAATGAAGATGGCTATATCCATCGTTCGGGGAGAACGGGCAGGGCCGGAAATGAAGGAACGGTGATCAGCCTCGTCAACCGAGTGGAGGAAGAAAGGCTGAAAAAACTCGCGAAGAAGCTGGGGATCGATCTTCAGCGGATTGTCTATGAAAGAGGACGAATTATTGAAAAATAGCAGAAGGAGGCTTTGAAAAGCCTCCTTTTTTTATTGAAGCTGAGCCATTTCAGGTTCGGCGACTTTAATGAGCTGTTTGCCGAGGTTATGTCCTTTAAACAAGCCCAAAAATGCTTCTGGTATGCGCTCAAAGCCTTCGGTAATCGTTTCTTCATATTGAAGCTGTCCGCTTTTCAGCCACTCGGCTAACTGTTTGGCGCCTTCCGGAAAACGTTCGCGGTAATCATTGACGACAAATCCCTTCATCAGGGCGCTTGCTTTAATTAAAGCCGTTTGAACGCGCGGGCCCATGTCATCCTTTGCACTTTCGGCATTGTAGGAAGATATCGCTCCGCAGACCGGGATCCGCGCAAATTTGTTGATTAGGGTAAGCACGGCATCTGAAATGCGGCCGCCGACATTGTCAAAGTAGACGTCAACACCGTTCGGGCATGCTTCTTCAAGTGCTGACGCGATGTTTTCCGCCGTGTTATAATTGATCGCTTCATCAAATCCGAGCTGTTTTTTCAAATATGCGGTCTTTTCATCAGAACCGGCGATACCGATGACCCGTGCGCCTTTGATTTTGGCGATTTGTCCGACGGCTGAGCCGACCGCTCCGGCTGCTCCTGAGACGACAACTGTTTCTCCTGCTTGCGGCCGGCCGATGTCAAGAAGCCCGAAGTAAGCCGTCAAACCTGTCATGCCGAGGATGCCAAGATAGGCTGTGACAGGGGCGAGGGAAGGATCGATTTTCCGCAGGTTTGTTTCCGGTACTGCGGAATATTCCCGCCAGCCCAGATTCCCTAGTACAACATCTCCCTTTTGCAGCTTGTCTCCTTTTGCAGCTATCACTTCGCCGATCACGCCTCCGGTGATGACCTCATCAAGGGCAAAGGGCTCTACATACGATTTCGCATCCTGCATTCTTCCCCTCATGTAGGGATCGACTGAGACATACAGCGTTTTGACAAGCGCTTCCCCGTCTTTTGCTTCCGGAATGGCTGTTTCTTTAAATCGAAAATCATCGATGACAGGAAGCCCTTGCGGCCGTCTGGCAAGCTCAATTTGTTTTTGCAGCATCATGATTCCTCCTTTTCTTCAT
The DNA here is from genome assembly GCF_029537375.1 of Bacillus sp. HSf4. Taxonomy (NCBI): domain Bacteria; kingdom Bacillati; phylum Bacillota; class Bacilli; order Caryophanales; family Bacillaceae; genus Bacillus; species Bacillus sp. HSf4. Next base: position 845,933 of record NZ_CP120679.1, read on the forward strand.
AACCTTATCATTCCAAACTGCGCTATTGCAAAACATCCCCCGGTTAAAAAAAGGACTGCCGCAGGACTGAATCCGGAAGAAAAAGGTGGTAATCCGCGGCGTTTTTTACATATTGCTTGGCATCTTCTCTGGAGGCCTTAATCATTTCTTTTGTAATGAAGGGAAGCAGTGAAAAAAGATAAGACGCTAAAACGTCTTCCGTACTGTGTGCCGTTCTGTTTTCCGGATCGCCGATATTCATGATGATCGAGAAGACATAATCAATATTGATGCCGAACTTGCGGGCCGCAAAGCTTTCAAAGATATGCGTATCCGTCTCTTGATGCCCTTCGCTTAAAAAAATCTGCTTGGCTAAATCGCTGATGATCCACGCGTTGTATTGCTGCTCCTGTGAAAAATAATTCAAGCGAAACATCACTCCTTGAATGCCTTGTCCTTTTTTAAACATGTACCTGAAACAGCGGCCCGACGAAACCTGATCCTGAAAATGTATCACAATTGTAATATTGTTACGGCAGAGCATTGGCTTGTTTACTGCTGATGACAGCGGGTATTTGGCAAATACAGCATCAAAAAAGGAGGAGATTCGGATGAAACCGGTAGTACGGGAATATACAAATGATGAACAGCTTATGAAGGATGTTGGGGAGCTCAAAAGGATCGGCGTCGCCAGGGAAGACATTTATGTACTTTCACATGACGACGACCGGACGGAAAGACTCGCAGGCAACACGGAGATCAATACAATCGGACCAGAGGAGACGGGGATTAAAAATGCAGTCGGCAATCTGTTCCAGAAAAAAGGGGACGAGCTCCGCAATAAAATGCATGAGATCGGCTTTTCAAAGCAGGAGGCCGAGCAGTTTGAAAAGCGGCTCGATGAAGGGAAAGTGCTCCTGTTTGTCACAGACCATGACAAAGTGAAATCCTGGGTGTAACGTAGGCTGCCGACATAAGTCGGCAGTTTTTTTAATAAAATAAAATTTGAATGGTATCGTGAAAGGAGTAGAATAATAAGCGGAAAATATGAATAGGAGGAGAAACTTGTGGCTACAGAAAAAGACACAGCACAAAAACCAGCAGTTAAAATCCTTCCTCTTGCCGTTACGATTTTAGCCGGAGCGGTCATTTGGCTGATTCCGCCACCAGGCGGATTGGATCCGAAAGCATGGCACTTATTCGCTATTTTTGTAGCAACGATTATCGGCTTTATCTCCAAGCCGCTGCCGATGGGGGCAGTCGCGATATTCGCTTTGGCGATGACGGCCCTTACCGGAACGCTGTCGATTGAAGACACGCTCAGCGGGTTTGGCAATAAAACGATATGGCTGATCGTGATCGCATTCTTTATTTCACGGGGCTTTATTAAAACCGGTTTAGGCGCGAGAATCGCCTATTTATTTGTGCGGATCTTCGGCAAAAAAACGCTCGGATTATCGTATTCGCTGCTTTTCAGCGATTTGCTTCTCGCTCCCGCGATCCCCAGCAACACCGCAAGAGCGGGGGGCATCATTTTTCCGATCATCCACTCGCTGTCCGAGACGTTCGGTTCAACACCGAGGAAAGGAACAGAGCGTAAAATCGGGGCATTTTTGCTGAATGTCGGCTTCCAGGGGAACTTGATTACGTCAGCGATGTTCTTGACGGCGATGGCGGCGAATCCGTTAATCGCCAAGCTTGCTCACGATGTGGCGGGCGTCAATTTGACCTGGACAAGCTGGGCCGTTGCGGCGATTGTCCCGGGACTCGTGAGCCTGATCGTGACACCGCTTGTCATCTACAAACTGTACCCGCCCGAAATTAAAGAGACGCCGGATGCGGCTGGGATTGCGACCGACAAGCTGAAGGAAATGGGGCCTTTTAAACGCTCGGAATTGTTTATGGTCATCGTGTTTTTCCTTGTCCTTTTTTTATGGATCTTTGGAGGCAATGCTCACATAGACGCCACGACAACGGCTTTGATCGGGCTGTCGGTCTTGTTTTTGACCCAGGTCTTGACCTGGGACGATATTAAAAAAGAGCAGGGTGCATGGGATACGCTCATATGGTTTTCGACTTTGTTAATGCTGGCGACATTTTTGAACAAGCTGGGTATGGTCGGCTGGTTCAGCGATATGATGAAATCTTTTGTTTCCGGTTTTTCCTGGATCAGCGCATTCCTGATTTTAATTCTAGTCTATTTTTACTCGCATTATTTCTTTGCCAGCGCTACAGCCCATATCAGCGCGATGTACTCGGCATTTTTCGCCGTCATCGTCGCCGCGGGTGCGCCGCCGCTCTTATCGGCTCTCACCCTCGCGTTTTTCAGCAACCTTTTCGGCTGTACGACGCATTATGGCGCAGGGGCAGCCCCTGTTTTTTTCGGAGCCGGTTATATACCGGAAGGAAAATGGTGGTTCATCGGCTTTATCCTGTCGATCGTTCATATCGTGACATGGCTCGTTGTCGGCGGATTATGGTGGAAAGTGCTGGGTATATGGTAAAATGAAGAAGACGGGAGACATCCTGTCTTCTTTGTTTTTGAACTTGAAAGGTGTGTAGTGTATGTTGTTTGTTGATTTGTTGATTCCCGGTATCATCTTATCTTTTATCTACTTTCTGTATGACGTTGTCAAAAATCGAAAAAGGACAAGCTTTTTCAGAAAAATCGTTTTTGCCAGTTTCCTCATTTACTTGTGCGCCGTCTTTCAGCTGACGATGGGCGGAATTCATGTTCCTGATCAGGAATTCGCAGCGATCGATGCTCAGCTCATTCCGTTTTATTTTGTGGGCGACTTGTTTCAAATGTATCAGGCGGCCGGATTCGACTGGTTTTTTTGGCATGCCGCCCGCCTCACGTTTTACAATGTATTGCTCCTCGCACCTTTAGGTGTTTATCTTTCGCTTTTATGGAGACATCTATCTATTAAAAGCGCGGCCATCCTGCTGTTTTTGACGAGCTTTTTCATCGAATGTCTGCAGCTAGTCCTGTCAGCGGCGGGAATGATCGCGGTGAGAACGTTTAATGTTGATGATTTAATCCTGAACACGCTTGGCGGTGTCATCGGTTTTTGCCTCTGTACATATATGCTTCGCGTCATCGGGAAAAGGCTTCCTGCGAAAAATCTCTATATTTAGTTTGAGCTAAAACTGAACGCTGAAGCTTTTAAATTCATGAATGCCTGTTCCATGCCTGGCCAAACGGTGTTTTTTTAGATGATGTGCGGCGCGCCCGGCTTCCTTTAAAATATCGGGGGCAAGTCCAAGCTGATGGTGTCCGCCAAATACTTTCTTGACCTGCCTGAGGGTGGATATTTTTTCAAGAGAGCAAACCAACTGGCAGGGATCAGTCGTTGGATAGAAAGCGTAGACGGGGGCTCCCGAATATAGAAGGTCGCCGGTGAATAAAAAGCCCGTCGTTTCATCGAAGACAGAGATGTGCCCTGGAGAATGCCCTGGTGTATGATAAATGATCAGCGGCCTTGAGCTCCTGCCGAGCACATCGCCGTCTTTTAGAACGGCTGTCGGCTCTCCTTGATACGGAGTATAGCTTTCAGGGGAAAAGGTCTCAGGCACCGGTTTTGTAATGTCACGTGAGACATCGCGGCGGATCTGTTCAATGGGAAGCCCTTTGATTCCGTCTGTGAGCCATTCCTTCTCGGCTTCATGAACATAAATGCAGTCATATTCCCCGTGGCTTCCGATGTGGTCCCAATGCACATGGGTTGTAATTACTTTGACGGGCAGGCTTGTCAGCTTGTCCGTTATCTTTTTAATGCTGGAAATGCCAAGGCCTGTATCGATTAAATACGCTTCATCCGCTCCCAGAAGCAAGTAGGAATGGACATGCTCCCAATGGCCGTCCTCGCTGATCGCAAATGTATCCCCGCCCAGATCTGTCACGGTAAACCATGAATCATCAATCACCGTTTTTCCTCCTTTTGGATATCGTTTTTTTAAATGTATCATGGGGTATCTAAAAGAAAAAGCACATATTAAGGTGTAAAAGGCGCACACTAATGGTTATATGAACAGTAAGCGTGGTGAAATCATGAGTGATCCTTATATGCCGCTGACTTCGATTAAAAGCGGTGTTTTAGAGGAGTATGCTGAAGGAGTTTACGGGTTAACCGTTCAGATTGTAAACGTCTATTTTATTTTTGATCCTGATACGCGTGAAGCCATTTTGATCGATGCGGGAATGCCTCAATCTGCTTCGTCCATCTTAAAGGAGGCGGAGGAGCGATTTGGGAGTGATTTTTGCCTGAAAGCGATCATTCTGACACACGGGCATTTCGATCATGTCGGCGCATTGGAAGAGCTGTTGGACAAATGGCCGGTTCCCGTATACGCCCATCCGAAAGAAATGCCGTATTTAACGGGAAAAGCGGATTATCCGCCCGCCAAGCCGGAAGTAAAAAGCGGGCTGGTCGCCAAGCTTTCACCATTGTTTCCACGGCATTCCATCAATATTTCATCCCATGTCAAGCCGCTTGACGAAGACGGCTCCGTCCCATTCCTTTCCGGATGGAAATGGGTGGAGACACCAGGTCATACACCTGGACATGTTTCGCTTTTCCGGCAGTCAGACAGAACATTGATCGCGGGTGATGCCATTACAACCGTTGAGCAAGAATCCCTTTTTGAGGTGGCGATCCAAAAGCAGGAGCTAAACGGACCGCCCGCATATTTTACGATGGATTGGCCGCAAGCGGCCGATTCGATTCGCAAGCTGGCTGATCTCGGACCGGCGTCTCTGTTGACCGGACACGGCGTACCGATGAAGGGAGACGACTTTTCCCGAGAGCTTTTCAGCCTGTCCGACCACCTGCCTGCTTCACAGTCGTAAAGGCTAAAACATTCGGTTCTGCCGAATGTTTTTTAGTGAAAAATGGACCATTTCATTTATCGCAATTCATCAAGGTCCCGTCTGTATATGTGTACCAAATGATTCATTTTCTGAAATTTTAGACAAAAAATGCGCATGTTTCATTTATAATGCAGGTATTCAGGAAAGGAGCTGAGGAAAGATGAACATGCCAAAACGTCTGCAAGCTTTTCTGGGGATGACGATTTTGTTTGCCGGACTGCTGCTCTCCGATGCGGTTCATGCCGCCGAAACCCCTTACTACGGAAAAAACTACACTCAGCCAGATCAATTGTCTTCACTGTATCCAGAGCCTGAAGAAACCTTTCAAACACCTGCTTTTGTGAAAAAAGGGGAAGCCTTTACGACACAGGAAGAAATGATGAAGTTTATACACAGACTGACAAAAAAAAGCCCGTATGTCAAAATGAAAAATCTCGGTTCTTCAATTGAAAAAAGAAAGATTCCGGTGCTTTATTTTACGAAAGACGAGCGCATTCGCACGATATCCAAAAAGCCGACCGTTTGGCTTCAGGGGCAGATTCACGGAAATGAACCAGCCGCCGGAGAAGCGTCTTTGGCAATGGCCGAGAAATTAGCCGGGCCATACGGTGAGCAAGTCCTTGAGAAGGTCAATGTCATCATCGTGCCGCGAGTGAATCCTGACGGTTCCTATCACTTTAACAGGAGGCTGTCGAGCGGAATCGACGGAAACAGAGACCATGTAAAGCTTGAGTCTCCCGAAGTGCGCGCCATCCATAAGGAATTCGCGAAATTCTCGCCTGAGGTCGCGATTGACGCTCATGAATACGGCGTCGGACAAAACGAATTCCAACAAATCGGTGACAAAGGGGCGTTAAAATACCACGATATTTTGATTTTATCAGGGAAAAATCTGAATATCCCGGAACCGCTGAGGGATGCAGCTGACAGCCTCTATGTGGATGGAGTCAAGGAAAAGCTTGATGAAAAAGGGTTCTCAAATGATTCCTATTATACGACCGGCAAAAGCAAAGCCGGGAAAATAGAGATTTATGAAGGCGGTACAGAGGCGAGAATCGGGCGGAACGCGTTTGCCCTTCAGCCAGCTCTTTCCTTCCTGGTTGAAAGCAGGGGAATCGACATTGGCCGCGAAAATTTCGCACGCAGAGTCGCCGCCCAAGTGGCCGCGCATGAGACCATCATTGATACGACGGTCAAGCATGCGGCCGAAGTCAAGCATCTCGTCGCCGCAGAAAAACGAAGGCTCATCCAAAAAGCGATAAAGGCAAATGACGAGGATCAGGTCGTCATCAAAAGCGAATTTGCCGGACCATTTGCAGATACGCTCAAAATGGCTGATATCGCCTCAGGACAAGCCATCGATGTGCCAGTTCAATATTACAGCGCCAGCCAATCTGTTCCAACGCTGTCGCGTACACGGCCGACGGCCTATCTCGTTCTGCCGGGGCATGAGGAAATCGATCAGAAACTGCAAGATCAGGGGCTTAAAGGCGTGACGCTGAAGTTTAAGCAAAAGCTCACCGCCGAAGCTTATCAGGTTGTCTCCAAGGAAACGGCGGGGGAATCCGAAGGCCGGCCTGTCGTAAAAGTGGACACAAAACTTAAACTTAAGACAAAAGAGTTTCCAAAGGGAACAAAAATCTATTTCACCGCTCAGCCGCAAACCAACCTTTTATCGATCGCGCTTGAGCCTGAATCGGTGGACAGCTTTGTCAGCACAGGCTATATTTCGTCTGAAATAGGCAAAGAGCTCCCGATCTTTCGCTTTATGTCCGAGCAAAAGACGCTTCATATTCAAGAATAAAAAGCGGCATCCGTCATTTGACGGATGCTTTTTAGCGGTTTTTTGTCATTTCATACAGAAAGGTTTTAAACATTGCCGGAAACCTATACAATAAGTATCAGTTCTTTAGATCAGGAAGGAGAGAATCCGGTTGGAGGCACATGAAGAACGATGGAATGAAGCAAAGGCCTTCATTGAGCAATGTTACGGAGAGCTGGCAAAATCCGAAGAGGAAAAAAAGCTCCGTTTACATAACATACAAGAGGAAATCAAGAAAACGGGAAGCTACACACACACGCGGGAAGAAATCGAACACGGCGCTCGAATGGCCTGGAGAAACAGCAGCCGCTGCATCGGCAGGCTGTTTTGGCATTCTCTAAACGTCCTTGATCACAGGGACGTCCGAACAGAGGAAGAGGTAAGGGATGCGCTCTTTCAACACATTCAATTGGCGACAAACAGCGGGAAAATCAAACCGTTTATTACCATTTTTCCGCCTGAGCAAGACGGGAAGAAAAAAGTGACCATTTGGAACCATCAGCTGATCAGGTATGCGGGATATGAGACGGAAGACGGCGTGATCGGCGACCCGGCTTCCTTGAAGCTGACAAAAGTCTGTCAGGCGCTTGGCTGGAAAGGCGAGGGAACGCCTTTTGATCCGCTTCCGCTCGTGTTTCAAGTCGAAGACCGTCCGCCAGTCTGGTATGAACTGCCAAGGGCGATTGTGAAAGAGGTGGCGCTCACACACCCTGAGATTGCCGCTTTCCGAGAGCTGGGCCTGAAATGGTATGCCGTCCCGATCGTTGCGGACATGAAGCTGGAAATCGGGGGGATTCATTATAATGCCGCCCCCTTTAACGGCTGGTATATGGGAACGGAAATCGGCGCGCGCAATCTCGCGGATACGGATCGCTACAATGTGCTCGAAAAAGTCGCGGCCGTTATGGGGCTTGATACAGTGCGGAATGCTTCGCTGTGGAAAGACACAGCGCTTGTTGAACTGAACAGGGCAGTCCTCCATTCTTATAAAAAAGCAGGTGTCAGCATCGTTGACCACCATACCGCGGCCAGCCAGTTTAAACGGTTTGAAGAACAGGAAGCCGCAGAGGGAAGGGAGCTTGCTGCAAGCTGGACATGGCTGATTCCGCCGCTATCGCCGGCATCGACCCATATTTTTCACAGCTATTATGAGGATAGAGAAGTCAAACCAAATTATTTCTATCAGGAAAAGCCCTATGAAACAATGAAATGGGAAGAATAAGGACGTTGTCAGCTTATGCATATTCGCTGAAGATCAGGGAAGCAAATAAAAGAGGCTGTCCGGGAGTACGGACAGCCTGATGTTTTGCTTTTAACTATTCGGCATGAATTTTTAAAACAGCCGGATGTCCATCATCCAGCCTTTATCCATTCATGCCGTTTTCTTTCCGGAACAGCATATAGGAATAGAGATAAGGTGCAAAAACGGTAAGCAAAATGATGGGCAGTATCAGATTTTCGCTTAAAGAAAACAAGCCGTTTGCCGCGATTAGAAGCCCTGCTGCGGTAAATACCTTCGCCGCAAATCTGTGGGTTTTTTTCCAAATCGCATCACTGCTCAATGTCCACGGGTTTTTGATTCCAAAGAAGAAATTGGAGCGGACTCTCGGAAGGTAATTGCCGATGACGATGAGAAGAGCGCCCACCAGTACCGGCACGATGCTTCCCGTCGGCAGGTCATAGCCGAGCCCGGTCATCACGAGCAGCAGGTTGATCAGGGAAAAGATCAGCAGCATGGCGTTGATGATGAGATGATACGTTTTTGCAAAAAGCTGATAGTTTTTTCGGCGCGGGTCGATCTTTGGCGTCAGGATCATTAAGATATACATAAAAACAAGCAAGGCCATCATGGTGAGCATCGCTTCCGTTTTTGAAGCGTATCTGTCAACCTCGCCCGAGAATGACCAATGGATGGGAACTTGATTGGACATGCGCGGATAAGTGATCGCCCACATCAAAAGGTTAGCTAAAATCATAGACAGTGGAAATAAGTGCTTCTTCATTTTGTATCCCCTTCGTTCTGATCTGTTTGTTCAGTAAAACTGAATGCCCAGCTGATGATGTCTTGAAACATGGTGGTATTCAATGAGTAAATGATGAACTGGCCTTTTTTTTCATCCTGGATTAATTCGGCCTGTTTTAAGATTTTCAAATGCTGAGAAATACTCGGCTTTGACATTTGAAAATGCCCGGAAATTTCACCGGCGGTCAAATCCCGGTCTTTTAAAAGATTCAATATTTGTCTTCTCGTCGGATCAGCTAAAGCTTTAAAAGTTTGATTCATGTCAAGCATTCCTTAATTCGATATTTAGTTAATTAATTAAATACTAAAATAAAAAGGCGATGAAGTCAATACATCAATAAAAAATCCGCCATTGGCGGCGGATGTTGTATGGGGGTTAATAGCTGATATTAAATTTTTGATAGCCATCGATGTGTTTTGTTTCTTCCACTTTCACGTTCGTTACTTTTGAGAATGGACTTCCTTTTTGTACGGCATTTAAGAAATGTTTCAGGCTTTCCTCAGGCCCTTCGGCACGGATTTCCACAGCACCGTCGTCAAGATTCCGCACCCAGCCGGTTAGTTTGTGTTTGTCTGCTTCCATTTGCACGAAATAGCGAAAGCCGACGCCTTGGACCCTTCCATCGACGATGATTCGATATTGAAGCATAGGAACACCCCTTTTCTTCTATGCTATCATATTTCCCAATTTCAGATCACGGCATAGACATGATCGAATTGAATCGTTACAATATGAAAATAAAGGAAGGGCGTGAGGTTTTGGAAAATCAGAAATATGAGATTCTGTCGATTTACGTTGGACAGCCGGATACATACGAATTTGCCGGAAAAAAGGTAGAGACGGCGATTGTGAAACAGGCCGTCGACAAGCCCGTGTTTTTGGGCCGCACGAACTTTGACGGAGACAGGCAGGCCGATCTCGTCCACCATGGCGGAGCCGATAAAGCGGTTTGCGTCTATCCGGCGGTTCATTATGCATACTGGGAGGAGGTTCTGAACAAGAAGCTTCCTCAGGCGGCGTTTGGAGAAAATGTGACCGTACAAGGCTTAACAGAAAAAGATGTGTGCATCGGCGATACTTTTAAGCTTGGAGAAGCTCTTGTGCAGATCAGCCAGCCGCGGCAGCCGTGCTTTAAGCTTGCCAAAAAACTGAATGAAAAAGATATGGTATTGAGAGTGAGAGAAACAGGTTACAGCGGATTTTATTTCAGGGTATTGCAAGAAGGGATCGTCGCGCCCCGAGCGCAGCTGGAGCTCGTCTCCCGCGATCCACACGAGATGACCGTCTCATACGCCAACCATCTGATGTATCATGACAGGAATAACAAGCCCGCCATCCAGAGGATTTTGGAGGTCGAAGCTTTGTCAGACAGCTGGAGAGCTTCCTTTTTAAAGCAGCTCACAGCTTAAAAAATGCCGTGCCCAGTGGCACGGCTATTTCAAACGAAACGTTTATTTTTTCATGCTGTCGAACAGATTGGCTAAAAAGTGTGCTTTATAGCTTTGAAGCTTTCTTCCTTCATACTTCGTCATCCCTAGCTTTTTCAGTTCTTCTACATACCAGCCTTTGCTTCCGTAATGCATGGCAGAAAACTCCCTTCTATGATTCGATGCAATTGGCATTCTAACATCTATAGAAAAACGTTGAAAAGGGGTGGGCGACAATTTTCTAAAACTGAGTCTTTCGTCCTAATTCGGGAGTTTGTCTGCGCATGGTGTCATTGGTGTGTCAGGCTGACGATGATCATCACAGCAATCGAAATGCTGAGAACGATTCCGATGTATTTTAAATAGCCGTTCTTTTTTTTGTGGGCGTATACCGTTAAGAACACGCTCTCGATCAAAAAGATCAGCCCGATGATGGCAAACAGCATAACAAAAGGGCTCCTTTCGCACATTCTGTTTTTTATTTTAACATAAAAGCCCGGACCTCTCCGGGTCCGGGCCTTAAGCGTCTCGGCAAACCCTCGCATTCGTTGCGAGGCCTGCAAGGAATCATACTGACAGTATGAGAAAATCAATCAAGCTGTGTTAAAATGATCGGTTCGTCTTTTGTGATGACGATCGTATGCTCGATCTGCGCGACGAAGCTTCCGTCGGGCGTTTTGAACGTCCAACCGTCACCGGCTTCTATAGTATGTTCGGCTTTTGTTGAAACAAACGGCTCCAGGGCGATGACGGTTCCGTTTTTAAACAATGCATTATCAAACGGATCGAAATAATTTAAAATATGGTTCGGCGCTTCGTGGAGGCTTTTGCCAATGCCGTGTCCCGTCAGATTTTTAATGACGGTAAATCCGTTTGCTTTCGCTTCATTGTATACGGCTCTGCCAATTTGGTTTTGCTTTTTGCCGGCCCGCGCCTGCAATAGGCCTTTTTGAAATGCGCTCTCAGCACATTCGCACAGCTTGTGCAGCGTTTCATCCCCTTTTCCCAGAACAAAAGAAATGCCGGTATCTGAGTAGTAGCCGCCGAATTCTGCCGAAATGTCGATATTGATCAAATCGCCTTCTTGTAAAATGGTCGATTTGCTCGGGATGCCGTGGGCTACTTCATCATTTACACTGATGCATGTCGTTCCCGGGAAATCGTATTCCTTTTCCGGAGCTGAAGCTGCTCCGTGGGCTTCAAGCACTTGTTTTCCAATGAGGTCAAGCTCTTTTGTGCTCATGCCGGGAGCTGCTTTTTCCTTCATTTCCTCCCGTGCCAAAGCGACGATTCTGCCGATTTTTTTGAGCCCTTCAAGCTCTTGGTCATTCGTTACAATCACGATTCATTCCCGCTTTCTTTTTTATATTCCAAATCAAGCTTACCATATCTGTTCACGAAAAAGGAACAGCTCCGGCTTCAAGACAAAAAAACGCCCGCCTTCCATGAGGAAAGCGGGCGCTTGACGATTACTGTCCTGAATCTGAATTTGTCGTTTTCGATGCATCAGATTCCGATGTTTTCGGGTTATGGTTTGTATAGTCGTAGTCGCTCGGATCGATTGCTTTGAAGCCTTTCGGTTTGTAGAAGCGCAGCAAATCTCCGTCGACGATTTTATCGGACATTTCGAGCTCTTTTTTCACCGATTCTTCGATGTTCGGATCGATGTCTTTCTCGTTCAGAAGCTCTCCTGTCTTCGTATCATAGTAGTGTCCGTTCGTTTTCGTGTACTCCGGAGAAACGAAGTCGCCGTTTCTGAACGGAATCACTTCGCGGTGTTCAGGCGACAGAAGGTCTGAACCGCTCATCAAGTAATCTTTCGTGTTCACGCCCATTAAATGAAGCAGAGTAGGGGCTACATCGACTTCGCCTCCGTATTTATGGGATTTGATTCCCTTGACCCCAGGCGCATGGATGAACAGCGGAACCCGCTGTAATTGCGCGTTTTCATATGGCGTGATCTCTTTGCCCAATACTTTGGACATCGCTTTGTTGTGGTTTTCCGAAATGCCGTAATGGTCCCCGTACATGACAACAATCGTATTGTCGTATAATCCGGCTTTTTTCAGGTCGTTGAAGAATTGTTCAAGCGCCTGATCCATATAGTGGGCCGATTGGAAATAGTGGTCGACGACACTGTCTCCGGTGTCACCGGCCGGGAAGTCTGTATCGCCTTCATCCATTTCGAATGGGAAATGGTTTGACAGCGAAATGAACTTCGTATAGAAAGGCTGTTTCAGGCTCTTTAACAGCGGCATTGATTCTTTAAAGAACGGCTTATCCTTCATGCCGTAGTTTTTCGTTTTATCTTCGCTCATATCGTAGTACGTAGCGTCAAAGAACTTGTCATATCCGATGGCTTTATACATTTCATTGCGGTTCCAGAACGTTTTGTAGTTGCCATGGAACGCCGCTGATGTATAGCCTTGGGATTTTAAAATGGCCGGTGCCGACTGCAGCGTGTTTTGCGCTTTATTGATGAAGACAGACCCTTGTGCTAAAGGATACAGCGAGTTGTCCATCATAAATTCGGCATCTGATGTTTTACCTTGTCCAGTCTGGTGGAAAAAGTTGTCAAAATAAAATGTTTCATCATCATGAGCCAGCGAGTTTAAAAACGGCGTCACTTCTTTGCCGTCAAGCTTATAGTCAATCAGGAACGTCTGCAGCGATTCCATGGAAATGTATACGACGTTCATGCCTTTCGCTTTGCCGAAGTATTCGGCATTCGGTTTGTCCTGGTTGGCTTTAATATAGTTCTCAACTTCCGTCACGTCGCTGGAGCTGGCCAGGGCGCGCTGGCTGTTTGACTTAATGTTTTGCACCGCATCATAAATCGTGAAGTTATAAGTTCCCAAGTATTTCACAAGATAGTTGCGGTCAAAAGAACGGGTGAGGAGCTCGGGACGGTCCATCTCCGCAACCGCGAGATTGGCGAGAAAGACCAGGACGCTTGCACCCATGACAATTTTAAACGGTCTTTTCGTGCTTGTTTCAGAAGGCCTGTTATAAAATACGGCCAAACCGATTAAAATGATAGTATCGATGAAATAAAACACATCAAGCGGATGCATCAGCGAGAATATGCTGTCTCCGAGCTGCCCCCCGTTTGTTCTTGCCTGCATGATCGTAGGCAATGTGATAAAGTCGCTGAAAAATCTGTAGTATACGATGTTTGCATAAAGCAAAAAAGACATTAAAAAATGAATCACTATAATCGCTGTCTGCTGTATTTTTTTCTTGAACAAGAGTCCCAATCCAAGAAAGAACAAGCTTGAGCTAATCGGATTCACAAAAAGCAAAATCTGTTGAACTGTGTTGGTTATTCCTAAATTAAATTCAATTACATACGCAGCATAAGTTTTTAGCCATAGCAATATGGCGGCTATCAGAAAGAAGGCAAGGCCCCTCTCCTTAATAAATCTTTTCAATTGTTACACTCCTTTTTTCCGGATCAGTATAAAACCATCGGAACGAAAGAAAAAAACGAATGTATAAAATATACCATGAAATGCCGATTTAGAAAAGCGGAAACTCAAGCGGCCTAAATATCAGCAAAACGCCCGGCAATATTGCATTTTTCACGTCCGGAAAGGTGATCTGGAAATATTTTGTGCTTCACATATATTGGCGGAAGGGTGTTTTTGTGGCAGACTGATCATAGTATATGAACGACAAAGGGGGATTAGACCATGGATTTTGCGAGCATCATATCGGAGGACAAAATTAAGCAGGCGATGAAGGACGGGGAATTTGACAATCTTCCCGGAATGGGCAAGCCGCTCAGAAAAGATGAGGCCCAGCATGTGCCCGAGCATCTTCGCATGGCATACCGGATCATGAAAAGCGCCGGTATGGCAGGAGACGAAGGGGCGCTGAAAAAAGAGATGATGACGATTGACGAGCTGATAGCCAAATGCACGGATGAAAACGAGCGCGAGCGTTTAATGAAGAGAAAAACGGAAAACCAGCTCAAGCTCGACAGGCTCGCCGACAAAAAAGGAATGTTTTCCAAGCCGGCGTCCGCTTTTTATAAAGATAAAATATACGGACGGCTGGGGCGTTCATAAGGCGGAGCCCCGCCGTTTTTTTATGTCTGCTCCACCTCTTTCGATCTGGAAGTCGAAGGAATCGATAGGTATGATGACGAACCCTATTCATATGTGATTGCTGCAAAAAAGGTTTATGTTTCTTCATTTGTGGTAATGACACATAAACGAACAAAGGGTGATAGGATGGACATACTGTTAACATGGGTACAGCGTATATCTGATTGGCTTTGGGGGCCGCCTTTAATTGTGTTGCTGACGGGGACAGGATTGTATTTGACGGTCCTGCTGAAATTTTTTCAGTTTCGTTATCCTTTATACATTTTCAAACAGACGATCGCAAGCGTAGGGAAAAAGCCGAAGGGAGAAGGGACGGTCACACCGCTGCAGGCCTTGACATCCGCTCTCAGTTCGACGGTCGGCGCCTCAAACATTGTCGGTGTGCCGGCGGCCATTATGTTCGGCGGTCCGGGAGCGGTTTTTTGGATGTGGCTGATCGCGCTGTTTGCTATGGCGATTAAGTTCTCGGAAAGCGTGCTTGCTGTTCATTACAGAGAAAAGAATGAAGACGGCGAGTTTGTCGGCGGACCGATGTACTACATCACAAAAGGCTTGCGGATGAAATGGCTTGGCGTCTTTTTTTCCGTCGCACTGATCATTGAGCTGGTTCCAAGCATCATGGTGCAAGGAAATTCGGCCTCTGTTTCATTGGCGCAAACCTTTTCTCTCAATAGAATCTCCGCCGGAATCGGAATTGCCTTTTTGATCGGCCTGGTTGTCATCGGGGGGATCAAACGGATTGGAAAAGTGACAGAGCTGGTGGTGCCGCTTATGGCAGGGGCATATGTGGGGGCGGGTCTCCTCATTGTCCTCACGAATGTGTCAGCAGTGCCCGCTTTTTTCTCTCTCATCTTTTCGAATGCGTTTACCTCTTCATCGGCATTGGGGGGATTTGCAGGAGCAGCCATTGCCGAAACCGTCCGCTGGGGGTTTGCCCGTGGCCTTTATTCAAATGAAGCCGGAATGGGCACAGCACCGATCGCCCATGCAGCGGCAATGACCGACCACCCGGTGAGGCAGGGCTTCTGGTCTGTCATCGGCATTGTCGTTGACACCCTGCTGATTTGCACAACGACAGCTTTTGTCGTTCTCTCATCAGGGGTATGGACAGGGGAAAACGCCCTGCAAAACCCGGCGGCGCTGACCGCGGATGCTTTTCGCAGCTATTTTGGCAGCGGCGGGGAATATTTCGTGTCGATTTCGCTCGTCTTCTTCGTTTTATCAACGATTACGGTGATTATTTTTTACGGGGTTAAGCAAGCCGAGTTTTTGTTTGGCAAGATCGCGGGACATGTGCTTAAGCTGGTCTATCTGGCGGCCATTATCATCGGCGCGGCAGGCGGAGCGAAGGTGATTTGGGGCTTTCTTGACCTTGCGCTTGCGTTCATTTTGTTTCCGAATATCATAGCGGTGCTGCTCTTAAGCAGGAAAGTCAGATCTTTATACGATGAGTTTTTCACATCAGAAAAGTACTATTTGAAAGATATCGGAAAGCAAGAGAGCGTTTACGAAACGCAGCAAAAGGTAAACAATTCTTAGCGATCGGCGAGACGGAAAATGAAAAAGGGATTTAGCCATGGATTTTACGAGTTTAAGCATAGGAGAATCATGAATAACGTTGGCATGGCAGGAGTCGAAGGGGCGCTGAACAGAATGTGCGGATGAAAACAGCGCGGGCGTGAGCTTGAGCTTAGCTCGGCAGGCTCGGTTTCCAAGCCCGTGTCCGCTTTTTGTAAAGATAAAAAACGGCTGGGGCGTTTAAGCGGTGCCCCGCCGTTTTTTATCTTGCTCCAACAAGAGGTGAGTCCAGCATAAACTTGCACTGAAAGCAAAAATCATTTCTGTAATATGTAATGTTTGATCATATATCATACATTTATCATTGCAGGATAGAAATGTCTGTTCGCGATCATACTATTGGAAAGAAAATTGCTGGAAGAGGTATAAATATGCTTGAAAATGGTGTGATTTCAGCAAGACAATTTCAGGTATTGGTTTTTTTATTTACCATAGGCAGCTCTGTCTTGTATATCCCTGCGTCACTTGCTGCCGAAGCCAAACAAGATGCCTGGATTTCATCCGTATTTGGAGTGGGGATTGGGCTGTTGATTGTGAAACTTATCACTTCAGTTGCAAAACCTTACCCTGATTTGAATTTTGCTCAATATACGGAAGTGATTTTCGGAAAATGGCTGGGAACGTTGATTAATTTGGGCTTTTTCTTTAATTTTTATTTGATTTCCGCCTTTGTTCTTCGGGATGTTGGTGACTTTCTATTAACGCTCATTCTCCCGGAAACGCCTCTGCCATCCATTTTAATCATGTTTCGTTGTGATTATAGGTATTCGTTTAGGGCTTGAGACATTGGCCAGGGCGGCGGAAATATTTTATCCGTGGTTAATCCTTTTGCTGTTGTTACTTTTGATTGCACTAACGCCTCAGTTTCAACTTTCCAATATACAGCCTTTTTTTGAGAGCGGAATAAAAGCCACCGTTCGCGCGAGTTTTCCGTTTATTGCAGTCCCCTTTTTTCAATTTTCTGCGTTTCTTATGATCATTCCTTATGTTCAAAAGAGGAAAGAAGTCGAAAAGAATTTCTTTTTAGGAACGTGTAAAGCAGGAATACTATTAATTCTGATTACAGTCATTTCCATAGTCGTTCTTGGTGTAGATATGACAGCAAGGCATTTTTATCCGACTTATGCGCTGTCAAAAAAAATTAATATCGGCGATTTTCTGCAGCGTCTTGAGCCCGTCATGGCGGGCATCTGGTTTGTTTCTATCTTCTTTAAATTAGCCGTTTGTTTCTATGCGTCCGCTTTGTCTCTTGCTCATACCTTAAAGCTCAAGAATTACAGGGTTTTGACATTCCCTTTAGGTATGATATTGGTCGTTCTCTCCATCATCGTTTACCCGAACATCGTGTATACCAGTGAGTTTATTAAATGGATGTTTTTTTATTTTGGAACGATGGGGTTTGTCATTCCGATATTCGTATTGGGAGTATCAAAATTTAGAAGGCAAAACCATTGACCTTGATCCGCTTTTGTTAGAATTCCCATCGTACAGAGTGCGGTGCGGCTTTTTTGCACGTATATGACAAGCAGTTTGAAAGCAGGCCTTCTCGAGAGAAGCGCTCCTGCTTTTTTGTTTTTTATGGGGAGCGGTCGGTTTTTTTATTTATGAAAGCGCTACAAAAAATATGTTGACTACTTGTATATACAGGATTACAATATAAGCATAACATGTATATACAGGTCAAACGAGAGAAGGAGGGTTTGGAATGGGGGATTTCAAACAACCAGTGCGTCAAATCGTCGATGCAGTCGGCGGTGTGGATAATATTGCAGCAGCAACCCACTGTGTGACGCGCCTGCGGTTTGCATTGATAGATGAAAGCAAGGTTGATCAAGAGTTGCTTGATCAAATTGATGTAGTCAAAGGCTCATTTTCAACAAATGGACAGTTTCAAGTGGTGATCGGCCAAGGGACAGTCAATAAAGTATATGCGGAGCTGGTCGAAGAAACCGGTATTGGCGAGTCGAGTAAAGATGAGGTGAAAAAGGCCTCTGAAAAAAATATGAATCCTTTACAGCGTGCTGTGAAAACGCTTGCGGATATATTTATTCCGATTTTGCCTGCGATTGTGACAGCGGGATTGCTGATGGGGATCAATAATATTTTAACGGCGCAGGGCATTTTCTTCAGCAAATCGATTGTCGAAGTCTATCCGCAGTGGGCGGATCTCGCCAATATGATTAATTTGATTGCGGGCACGGCTTTTACTTTTCTGCCTGCATTAATCGGGTGGTCAGCTGTCAAACGCTTTGGCGGCAATCCGCTGCTCGGTATTGTGCTTGGTGTGATGCTCGTTCATCCCGACCTGTTAAATGCGTGGGGATATGGCGCAGCAGAGCAAAGCGGAAAGATCCCGGTCTGGAATCTCTTCGGTCTGGAGGTTCAGAAAGTCGGCTACCAGGGACAGGTGCTGCCGATTTTGCTTGCTTCTTATATGCTGGCCAAAATTGAACTGTTTTTAACAAAGCGGACACCTGAGGGCATACAGCTCTTGGTTGTTGCACCGATCACGCTCCTTGTCACAGGATTTGCTTCATTTATCGTGATCGGCCCGATTACATTTGCGATCGGCAATTTGCTGACATCAGGCCTGATTGCTGTCTTCGGCAAATTTGCCATACTGGGCGGACTGTTGTATGGCGGCTTATACGCGGCGCTCGTGATCACAGGTATGCACCATACATTCCTTGCAGTCGATCTTCAGCTGATCGGTTCCAAGCTCGGCGGTACATTTTTATGGCCGATGCTGGCGCTTTCCAATATCGCACAAGGATCAGCAGCGCTTGCCATGATGTTTATCGTCAAGGATGAGAAGCAGAAAGGTCTCTCTTTAACCTCGGGCATCTCGGCATATCTCGGCATTACCGAACCCGCGTTGTTCGGTGTGAATCTCAGATATCGTTTCCCGTTTGTGATCGCGATGATCAGTTCAGGGCTGGCCGGAATGTATATTTCCTCACAAGGGGTTCTGGCAAGCTCTGTCGGAGTCGGCGGTGTGCCCGGCATTTTCTCTATCATGGCCCAGTATTGGGGCGCATTCGCGATTGGGATGGCGATCGTGCTTGTGGTGCCGTTCGCCGGAACATACGCTTATGCTAAATTAAAACAAAAATAACAGCAGGGGAAGGAGCGTGTTTTGCCGCTCCCTTTTCCCATTTTATATAGAAGAAAACGGTGGTGCAAAATGATGAGAACGAAACAAAACCAATGGTGGAAAAAAGCGACAGTCTATCAAATTTATCCGAAAAGCTTTAACGATACGACAGGAAGCGGTGTCGGCGACATTCAGGGAATCATCGAAAAGCTCGATTATATCAAAGAGCTGGCGTGTGATGTGATTTGGCTGACGCCGATTTATGCATCCCCGCAGCATGATAACGGGTATGACATCAGCGATTATTACCGGATTCATGAAGAATACGGAACTATGGCCGACTTTGAGGAGCTTCTCGAGGAAGCCCATCAACGCGGAATCAAGGTGATTATGGACCTTGTCGTCAACCATACATCGACAGAGCATAAATGGTTTAAAGAAGCATCGTCTTCGAAAGATCATCCTTACCGCGATTTTTACATTTGGAAAGATATGAAGCCGGATGGTTCGCCGCCGACAAACTGGGAGTCAAAATTCGGCGGTTCCGCCTGGCAGTTTGATGAAAAGGCGGGGCAGTATTATTTGCACCTTTACGATGTCACACAGGCTGATTTAAATTGGGAAAACGAAGAGGTCAGAAAAAAAGTGTATGAGATGATGCATTTTTGGTTTGAAAAAGGAATTGACGGCTTCAGGCTTGACGTCATCAACGTCATTTCAAAAGATCAGCGTTTTCCCGATGACGACAAGGGAGACGGACGAAGGTTTTATACGGATGGGCCAAGGGTGCACGAATTTTTGCACGAAATGAACAGAGAGGTTTTTTCTCAATATGACAGCATGACGGTCGGGGAAATGTCATCGACGACGATTGCCGATTGCATCCGCTACACAAACCCGGAAAGCCGGGAGCTCGATATGGTCTTTAACTTTCATCATTTAAAAGCGGACTATCCAAACGGCGAAAAATGGGCGCTTGCTGATTTCGATTTTCTCAAGCTGAAAAAGATTCTGTCTGAATGGCAGATTGAAATGAATCAAGGGGGCGGCTGGAATGCGCTGTTCTGGTGCAACCATGATCAGCCGCGCATCGTCTCGCGCTACGGTGATGACGGGAAATACCGCAAAAAATCGGCGAAAATGCTGGCAACCGCGATTCATATGCTGCAAGGCACCCCATACATTTACCAAGGGGAAGAAATCGGTATGACAGACCCGAAGTTTGACGATATTTCTCTTTATCGGGATGTAGAGTCTTTAAATATGTACCGCCTGATGAAAGAAGAGGGAAAATCCGAAGCGGAGATCCTCAAGATTTTGCAGGCAAAGTCACGCGATAATTCGCGGACGCCTGTGCAATGGAATGATGGGGAAAATGCCGGATTTACAACGGGAACACCGTGGATTCCGGTGCCTGACAATTACAAACACATCAATGTCGAAGAAGCGCTCCGCGATCCTGATTCGATTTTCTACCATTATAAAAAGTTAAATGAGCTGCGCAAACAATACGATATCATCACGACAGGCGATTATCAGCTCATTCTTGAAGACGATCCGGATCTTTACGCATATGTGAGAAACGGGGAAAATGAAAAGCTTTTGGTCATCAATAATTTTTACGGCAGAGAAAGCGAATTCCGCCTGCCGGATGATCTTGATGTTGAAGGATATACAGCCAATGTTCTCATTTCCAACGACCCCGACATTCCGGAGCGTTTGACAAGCTTTAAGGTGAAACCTTATCAATCGATTGTTTATCATCTTCGCAAACCATGCTAAACTAAGCTTGGTGGTAAAAAAATGAAAGTCAACAAATATATGATGATTTACAAAGAAATCGCAGACCAAATCGATCAAGGCGTGTTAAACGCCGGTGATATTTTGTCATCGGAAAATGACCTGGCCGAGCACTATGAGACGTCAAGAGAAACCGTCCGGAAAGCGCTGAATGTGCTTGCGCAAAACGGATACATTCAAAAAATTAAGGGAAAAGGCTCGGTTGTGCTGAACAGGGAAAAAATGCAGTTCCCGGTTTCCGGCCTCGTCAGTTTTAAAGAGCTTTCCGAAACGCTCGGCAAAGAAACAAAGACGACGGTGCATGAATTCGGCTTGACGCTCCCGAACGCATATATACAAAAACAGCTTCGGATCTCCGCTGATGAAGACATATGGCGTGTCGTCCGGTCGAGAAACATCAACGGCGAGCGTGTCATTCTGGACAAGGATTATTTTATCCGCCAAAACGTACCGCTGTTAACAAAAGAGATATGCGAGGATTCGATCTATCAATACCTCGAAGGCGAGCTCGGGCTTGTTATCAGCTACGCCCATAAAGAAATCGTCGTGGAGCCGTGTACGGAAGCGGATCAAAAGTATTTGGATCTCAACGGATATGACCATATCGTCGTGGTGAAAAATTTCGTTTTTCTCGATGATACGACTTTGTTCCAATACACGGAAAGCAGACACCGCCTTGATAAATTTCGGTTTGTCGATTTTGCCAGAAGAGAGAAATAGCACGGTCCGCCTGTCGGCGGCCGTGTTTTTTTGTGCAGCCGTTTCTGCTCCCGTGCCGATTGAATATGATGTGATACGTGTAACGTAAAAAGGGAGGCTGTAGGAATGATTCATGAAACAGCGAAAATCGGAAAGAATGTCGTGTTCGGAGAACATGTCGTGATTGAGGAAAACGTGATGATCGGAGATGATGTGGAAATTGGCCACCATGCCGTCATTAAAAAGAATACACAGATTGGAGACAGAGTGAAGATCGGCGATTTGGCCGTCTTAGGCAAAGCGGCTTCATCAAACAAAAAAATGGCGCGAAAGCCGAAAAAGAAAGGAGCACCTTTAAAGATTGAAGCCGATGCGGTTATCGGTTCAAATGTTGTGATTTATCGGGCCGTGCTTTTGGATCAAGGGGTGTTCGTCGGAGATATGGCAAGCATCCGCGAAAATGTAACGGTTGGCAAAGAAAGCATCATCGGGCGTAACGCCATGGTTGAGAACAACACGACGATCGGCAGCCGGGTGACGATTCAAACGGGATGCTATATCACCGCGGATATGGAGATTGAAGATGAAGTGTTTATCGGTCCGCGCTGTTCAACATCAAATGACAAATATATGGGGATGGGCAATTATCCATATCAAGGTCCGGTGATTAAAAGGGGCGCGAAAATCGGCAATAATGCGACATTGCTGCCGGCGGTTGTCATCGGCGAGCAAGCGGTCATCGGGGCCGGCGCCGTCATCACGAAAGATATTCCTGCCGGCAAAACGGCTGTGGGCAATCCGGGGCGGGTTGTGAAATAAGATTTTTATTTGTAATTACGGAAGTTTAATAGATGTTATGAGGCATACAGAAAATCATTTCGTCAGGGTCCATTCTTAATAAAAAGAGGTGTTTTTCACAAGTTAAATAACGTGGCTTACTGATGATGGCGGTCATATTATATTTAAGCTTCACAAGATAAGCAGTGGAGCACACATAATATGATCGAAGGTGAAAAATATTATGTCAATTCAAAATTTAGTGGTGAACGGAGGCTTTGAGTCCGGAACCCTGTCTCCTTGGAGCGGAAGCAATTCGTCTGTGAACGGCCAATTTTCACATTCGGGTTTTTTCTCTGCCAGGATGTTGGGTGGGACTTCAACTTCGTTCATCGCTCAGTTTGTTCCGATTGAGCAGGGAGAAAGCGGGGAGTTTTTTGTTTCTTTAGCGAAGCCCGAGTTACTTCCTGCTCCTTCTGTGGCAATACAGATCACTTATTTTGATGATGCGTTTAATTTTCTTGGATTTGGCTTATTCGCAACTATTCCATCAAGCAGGATACCTGCTGCAGAAAATGGGACATGGCTTGAGATTTACAAAACAATCGAAGCGGCGCCACAAGGCACCACACAAGCGTTTATTTTAATCATTAACTTGCCGCAATTGGGAACAACAGATGTTTTAATTGATGATGTTGCATTGCTAGATGTAGATGGGGGTGTAGGCCCGACGGGAGCAACCGGCCCAACGGGAGCAACCGGCCCAACGGGAGCAGCCGGTCCAACGGGAGTGACCGGCCCAACGGGAGCAACCGGCCCAACGGGAGCAGCCGGCCCAACAGGAGCAACCGGCCCAACAGGAGCAGCCGGCCCAACGGGAGTGACCGGCCCAACGGGAGCAACCGGCCCAACGGGAGCAGCCGGTCCAACGGGAGTGACCGGCCCAACGGGAGCAACCGGCCCAACGGGAGTGACCGGCCCAACGGGAGCAACCGGCCCAACGGGAGCAGCCGGCCCAACGGGAGTGACCGGCCCAAGAGGAGCAACCGGCCCAACGGGAGCAACCGGCCCAACGGGAGCAACCGGCCCAACGGGAGTGACCGGCCCAAGAGGAGCAACCGGCCCAAGAGGAGCAACCGGCCCAAGAGGAGCAACCGGCCCAACGGGAGTGACCGGCCCAACGGGAGCAGCCGGCCCAACGGGAGCGACCGGTCCAACGGGAGCAACCGGCCCAACGGGAGCAGCCGGTCCAACGGGAGTGACCGGCCCAACGGGAGCAACCGGCCCAACGGGAGCGACCGGTCCGACGGGAGCAACTGGTCCAGGCAGTATATTGGCTTCACCAACACAATCAAACATGCCTCTAACATTAACAATTGATACAGAGTTGTCGGTTTTAGCAACAACAGTTTCCACTTCAGATGGGCAAAGTGTAAAGCTCGATTCAATGGCTGAAGTAGATATAATAGTAGGCCCAGCTGGGTTATTCCAATATAGTATTGTCTTTAGTTTTTATAGAAATGGGGAAGTTATTGCACAAGTTACTGAAGATAATCAAGGTGAAAAATCAACAGGATTGATTCGTCTGTATAGTGATATTCCTAATCTAACTTGGGTTGATAATCCGGGATCCGGGACGCAAACTTATGAGCTTAGAATAACGGTTACCGGTAATAACATTTTAACGGCTTCAGCCAACACCAGGTCATTAACCGCTGTAATATACGGTTGATTAAATAATTTTTCGAGCAGAATAAGAGATTTTATCAATTGATATTCTCAAAGCTCAGGTTTGGAGAGAGTAGAGTTCGGTAATGAGATTCAAAATTGACGGTAAATGTGTTGAAGCAATGAGTTAAATAACGTGACCGCATTATTGTAGAAAACATAGTATATGTTAGCTTTAACCTTGAAAAAGAGTTAAAGCAAATATAGAAAAAGGGAGGTTTAAATCCTAGATGTCGATTCAAAATGTGGTCATTAATGGAAGTTTTGAAAACGGGACACTTGCACCTTGGGTTGGGCAAAATGCTACAGTCACAACTCAATTTTCTCACTCTGGTTTTTGGTCGGCGAGGTTGCTGGGAGGGAATGTAGTTTCATATATCGCTCAATTTGCTCCAGTCGACGCAGGAGAAGGTTTAGAATTTCTTGTTTCCCTGGCAAAGGTTGGTTTTGCCCCATCTCCTCAAGTTCAGATTCAAGTCTCTTATTTTGATAGTTCATTTAACTTTCTAGGCCAAGGACTCTTTGTTAATATTCCTTTCAATAGATTACCAGTTGTCGAAAACAATACATGGCTTGAAGTCTATCAAACAACGACCCCGGCTCCAGCTGGTGCTACTATGGCTTTTATTTTAATTAATACTTTGCCGCAGGCAGGAACAGCTGATGTAATAGTAGATGATGTAGCTCTATTAGATGTAGAAGGCGGAGGAGTAGGCCCAACAGGTCCACAAGGTCCGACCGGCCCAACAGGTCCAACAGGCCCAGCAGGCCCGACAGGAGCGACAGGAGCGACAGGTCCAACAGGAGCGACAGGTCCGACAGGTCCAACAGGAGCGACAGGAGCGACAGGTCCAACAGGAGCGACAGGTCCGACAGGTCCAACAGGAGCGACAGGAGCGACAGGTCCAACAGGAGCGACAGGAGCGACAGGTCCAACAGGAGCGACAGGTCCGACAGGAGCAACAGGTCCGACAGGAGCAACAGGAGCGACAGGTCCGACAGGAGCAACAGGAGCGACAGGTCCGACAGGAGCAACAGGAGCGACAGGTCCGACAGGAGCAACAGGAGCGACCGGCCCGACAGGTCCAGCAGGAGCAACAGGAGCGACAGGTCCAACAGGAGCGACCGGCCCGACAGGTCCAGCAGGAGCAACAGGAGCGACCGGCCCGACAGGTCCGACAGGAGCAACAGGAGCGACAGGAGCGACAGGTCCAACAGGAGCGACCGGCCCGACAGGTCCGACAGGTCCGACAGGAGCGACAGGTCCAACAGGAGCGACAGGTCCAACAGGTCCAACAGGAGCGACAGGTCCGACAGGTCCAACAGGAGCGACAGGTCCAACAGGAGCGACAGGTCCGACAGGTCCAACAGGAGCGACAGGTCCAACAGGAGCGACCGGCCCGACAGGTCCGACGGGAGCAACGGGAGCAACCGGCCCAACTGGCCCAACCGGCCCAACCGGCCCAACTGGCCCAACTGGCCCAACCGGCCCAACCGGCCCGACAGGTCCAACCGGCCCAACTGGCGGTGCAGCATTGCAACAATCCCGAAAGTTCCTTAATCAGTCAAGACTGAGTTAACTTCACTTTGTTTCTGGGACTCCATTATTATTGTGGCAGCAGCTATAACTATAGCATCTAAGACCTACAGTGTTTTAGGAGGGGTGCATGAAAGCCGTCGGCTTTCATGCGCCTCTTTTTTATGAAAAAAGGAATTCAAAAATAAGAGGACTGGCCGATAAGTATATGTCTTATCAGACAGCCCTCTAATTCATATGACATTCAAATGCAGTTTAGTTAGATTTATATCAGCAAATGATCCATCTCCTCTTTTAGGTGATCAATATCTTCCCTATACATTTCTTTTCCGGAAACCAAACTCAAATGAAAATAACTAAGCATTTTTTCTAGCAAAGGCCGGACACACTTTTTCTTCGCTTCTTCGTCAAGGTGCCGTGTAAATCCGTTCTTTTGATACTCCTTTGCAATAGCTGCATAGACTTTTCCGATGGTAAAATATTTCAATTCCTTTCTGTGGGTTTCCTCAAGTTCGTTCCAATTGATATAAGGCAAATATACATCTTCACTAAAATGCTCAATAATATATTCCATCACATGAATGATAGACGGTATTCGTTTGTCTATATGATAAGTGAAATTTTTTTGGTGTCTCCGATAGCAATAAACAGGTTTATTTAAATAATGGTATTTCCAGCCGCGTTTAATATTGACGATACTATTCAATGTGTCACCGGCATATAGATTCTTACAATCGGCGACCCAGGAGTAGTTATGCTTGCGATAAAAAGACAATTTGAACAATCCTACCATTGGATACACACCGGACCCGCCTCTTTCAAACACACGACGTATCACTTCATCATCCGTATATGATTGGTAAGTCCAGCTTCCGATCGTTTTGCTATCAGCATCGACTAATAAAAAGTCTCCGTAAACATAATCTAAATTCTCTTGTTCATAAAAACATTCCATCAAATCATAGAGCACATTGTCATACGCCAAAAAATCATCTGCGCTGACAGGCATTACATATTCACCTGTAGCTTCTTCGAAAATCTCTGTGAATGCCGTATCTGCCATGCCTGAATTTTCTTGATGGCATATCGTTTTTATGTTTGGATGCTGTTCTTTATAAGCATTTATTATTTCAATTGAACCGTCGGTGGAATGATCATCCACAATGATGATTTCCATATTCGGATACGTCTGATTCATGACAGACTGAACGCATTGGTCCAAAAAACGGGCGTAATTGTAATTGACGATTCCGACTGTGATTTTAGGCGGATTGAGAATGGCTGTGTGTACACTCGTTTTTGCCGGTTTTGCCAGCTTTGAGATGGTTTCTTCGATTTGCTTCATTTGTTTGTCAAACGAATAATGCTTTTCAATATAAGCCCGGTATTGAACGGAGGAATAGTCATGTTCAGTGACCATTTCGACCAGTTCATCAATCGTGTTCCATACAAATGCCGCATCGTAAATCGTTTTTGCACCGTAAAAATTGTGAACAAGTGGTTTGATTCCTTTTGCCATCGCTTCCATAACCGACATTTGCTGGCTTTCCAAAAGGCTTGTCGAAATGAGATAATGCTTATCTTCCAAGTATCGGTTGATATCGCTCTGCCAGCCGTCCATCTGGACGCTGTCCTGCAAATCCAGCTCTTCAATCATTTGTTTAAAATATAATTGATAGCGGATGTCTTGATACTGACCGGCGATAAACAATTTGTATCTTGGATCTTTGTCATGAATCGCTTTGAACGCGTGCAATAAAAGCATCGGCCCTTTTTTATAATTGATATAGCCGACACATGCGATATGAAACCCTTTTTCACGTTCAGTAAACGTATACTGGTCTAAGTTTACCCCATTTGGGATGGTGACGGCCTGTGTATTTTCCAGACTTTTCACTTGATTCACCACGAATTGCTCCATGTGTTTTCCGTCAAAAATCACTTGATCCACCGTATTCCAGCGAACTTGATGGATATACGCTGTAAAAGCTTCATAGCTGTGAAGCCTGCAAATTAATGTTTTTTGCTGTGCGAAAGGCAGCTTGCTTCCATAAACGATCAGGTTGTCACACCATTCAAACCAGCAAATATCCGCCCATTTCATGCCTTTATCGACTTGTTTCAGATCTGTAACCACCGCTTTTACTGTTCTGTATGAATCGGAAAGATGGTCGATTACAGGGTTGATAAACGTATCCAAATTCGGTTTGACAAAGAAAACGATTTTCGGCCGAACTTTTTCAATGCTCTGGAAAAGACTGCTTTTCTCCATATACAATTTCTTTTTCTGTGTGTGATTCATAAAAAAAGCAGCATCATCATACAGTTCACAAGCTTGTTGAATCCGTCCTTTCTTTTCATAAATCAAACCTAAACTGACGAGTATGACAGGATTAAATGGATCTGCTTTCAGTCTATCTTTGATGATTTGTTCGGCTTCCTCCCAGTTTTCTTCAGCCGTCACCCGGGTCATTTCATGTTCACCGGCGAGATCCAGTGAACGCAACAGTACATCGAGTTCATGATTTTGAGCCACCTCAAGCATCCTCCTATATGAACGAAATTTTCTCTAGTACTATCTATATTCACCGAAGAATGCGAAGTTGCCGTGATATTCATCCCCACTCTTTTTGAACTATGGCAATGGTACAAACAAGAAACCTGCTTCACTCATAATCTATTGAAGTGAAGATATCATGATAAGGAGTGAACATATTTGGTCACGATCAGCCTATGTATGATAGTCAAAAATGAAGAAGAAGTATTGGCAAGATGTCTTGATACCGTGAAAGACATCGTAGATGAGATCAATATTGTCGATACAGGGTCGACTGACAAAACGGTCGAAATCGCGAAAGAGTACACAGACCGCGTCTTTTTCTTTGAATGGATCGGCAATTTTGCGGCGGCCAGAAATGAATCATTTAAGCATGCCACAAAAGATTACATTCTTTATTTGGATGCGGATGATGTTTTGCTTGAAGAAGATCAAAAGAAATTAAAAGAATTGAAGGAAACGCTGGACCCATCGGTTGATTCGGTTTCAATGTACTATGACGCCGGCACAGACGAATACGGAAATGTGACGCTGAGATACCGCCGCAACCGTTTAGTGAAAAGGGAGAGAAACTTTAAATGGAGAGGCGACTGTCACCAGTATCTTGAAGTCTACGGGAATATCATCAATGCCGATATCTCTGTCACACATAAAAAAATCCGCCATTCCGTCGGACGCAACTTGAATATTTACCAGCAGAAAATTGATCGGGGCGACGAGTTTTCAGCGCGAGACTACTTTTACTATGGAAATGAATTGAGAGAAAACCGCCATTACGAAAAAGCGATCGAAAGCTATGATCAAAACATTGCCATGAAAGAAGGCTGGATTGAAGATAAAGTGTACGCCTGCATTAATAAAGCGGACTGCTACCGCTTTCTCGGAGATATGGAAAACGAGCTCAGATCGCTGTTCCAGTCTTTTGAATTCTCGAAAACGCCGCGTGCTGAGACGTGCAGCCGAATCGGCTACAATTTTCAGCGCAGACGGGAATTCCATGCGGCCATCTATTGGTATGATCAGGCGACAAAACTCGTTCCGGACTCCAATAAATGGAGTTTCAGCTATCCGGCCTACTACACCTGGTATCCTCATCTGCAAATGTGTGTCTGCTATTATAATTTAGGAGATTTTGAAAAATCGCACCAGCATAACGAAGCGGCACGGAAATATCGTCCAAATGATAAGTCAGTTCTTCATAATAAACAATTGTTAGAAGGAAAATTAGGAATAAACAAATAAAAAAACAAAAGCTTACTTGTCAAGTAGGCTTTTGTTTTTATTTTTACGATGACGGCGCACCGCATAAAAAATGGAAACCCCCCATCCGATCAATAAGGTGGCATAAATAGCGGCACTCCATAAAGCGGTGATAGAGCAGAAGAGAATCAGGCTCCGGACATTGGTGACGATAATAAAGCCTCCTACAAGGACTCCCAGCAAATATGCCGGCAAAATCCGCACAAGCCAGGCTGCAATAGGAGCTGCAACAATTCCGCCTAACATCAGGGCAATCGTCCATGTCCAATTCACTTCCTCCCAGCCTAATGAGATCAAAAAACCTGCAGTAGCAGAAACCGCAATTGCAAACTCGCTTGTATCCACTGTACCGACGGTTTTTCTAACGGAAGCTCCCTTTTTCGATAACAATACAGGGGTTGCAATCGGTCCCCATCCGCCGCCTCCGGTTGCATCGGCAAAACCCGCGGCTAACCCTAAAGCGATTGACTGTTTTCTTGTCAAATCAATCGATTTTTTCTGACTGCTTGGATGAAATTTAAATAGAAAACGAAACAGGATATATATCCCTAATATGAATAGAAACAAAGAAATAAAAGGTTTAACAACATCGCCGGGCAGGCTGCTCAAAAAGCATGCCCCCGTAAATGCACCAACAGAACCGGGGATGATCAATTTATATAAAGCCGATCGGTCGACATTTCCAAATTTCATATGGGAAACACCTGAAGCGGCGGTGGTCACGACTTCTGCAAAGTGAATCGATGCCGAAGCTGCTGCCGGGGCGATTCCGAACGTCAGTAAAAGCGATGCCGAAGTAACGCCGTAAGCCATTCCGAGCGCACCATCAATGAGCTGAGCGAAAAAGCCTATCATTGCAAAGATCATCAGTTTTCTCATAGCCATACCCCTTGTGAAAAATAGGTGAGGACTAAATATATGATATCTAAGTTATTCTATGCTTCGATCGCTTCGCGGTGTGGTTAAACACCGGAGGTACTCTGTTAAATAATGAAGCTGTCTGAGAGATTCGGCGGTTTTAATGGGCGAAAGGACAGAGGTCTACTCCGGAAACCGGAATGAGCATATGATGATAAAAAGAATGTTGGAGGGATTTTAGCGATGTTATACCATACATTTCATGATCAGCATAAAAGCATAACAAAACATTTATTCGAGAACATTCAAGATACATTCACAATAGAGTTTTGGGCCAAGCCAGTTCCGGAAGTAAAGGAGGAACGGTATGCTGTGATACCAGTTTCCGGCGTAAATGGAGAAGGCGGTGGATCTTTTCTGGCCGGTGTTGGGATTTCACTTGGAGCAAACGGTATTACAGTATACGAACATGAAGCGGTTCTAACAGAGGCTTTGGCTTTTACCTTTCCCTCGCCTTTAAACGACTTGACACATATTGCACTGGTATACCAGGATAAAACGCCCTTTCTATATATTAACGGGCAATTTGTTAAAAAGGGGAATGTCAGCACCTTCAAAACGGTTGTTCCATCGGGAGTTTTCAAGGGATCTGGCACCCGTGACTTTAACGGAAAACTTGATGAAATCAGAATTTGGAGTAAAGCAAAAACACAATCTGAAATTTTGGAACATATGAACAGAAAACCGGCTCAAAACGAACCCGGTCTGTTTGGCTGCTGGAAATGGAGTGAAGGCGGCAAAAAGATGGTCCAGGCTGCTGATGGAACAATTAAAGGTCCCGCAGTGAAAAAAACAAACCTAAAGATTCTCTTTACTTTTTTTGTGCCGAGCGGAGGTGTGGAAACATTAAACAGACAGCGTTTGTATGCTCTTCACCAATTCGGTGTAAAATGTGATTTTTTATATTTACAAGAAGGAACAGGGCTGCAAAACAAGGTGAATACCTCTATTTTTATAACAAATTATGAAGACGAAATTAAAGAGATCATCTTTAGAGAAAATTATGATGCCATTGTAGTCGGTTCAGACCTTCTTTTGCTGAAAACCATAAGAGAATTTGTATATCAAGGGCTGTTGATTTATGAAGTGCAAGGGCTGGGCAACAATAAAGAGTATGTAGATGAGTTTTTGGAGATCCATGCTTATTCTATCGTCAATGAATGCAGTGATGCGATTTTATATCCGCAAACACCGCATCTCCAGCAAGCGTTTGAAAAGTATTTTCCTGCAAAAAAGAAATTTTGTTTTCATAATTGCTTTAACACAAAGGAGTTCCACTATCAGACGCTTCCGAAACAAAACAACCCGATTATCGGCTGGGTGGGAAGGCTGGAAGAAAATAAAAATTGGAGGGATTTTCTCTCTATCGGAGCAAAGCTGATCCAGAAAAATGATTCCATTCAACTTTGGATGTTTGAAGACAGTACATTGGCGGAAGAAGAAGAAAGGAGCGCATTTGCAGAAAGAATAAACGAGCTGAATCTGAAAGAGCATCTGACCGTTTATGCAAACCAGCCGCATCAAAAAATGGCCGAATACTTTTCCATCATCGGCGATTCGGGGGGATTTTTATGCTCCACCTCTAAAGTAGAAGGGTTCGGATATGCCGTACTTGAAGCGATGGTTTGCAGGTGTCCCGTTCTGACAACCGATTCCGACGGAGTGCGCAGTTTTATTACCCATAATGTAACAGGGAAGTTTTTTGAACTTGGAGACATCCATCAAGCGGTACAAGAAGGGAAAGAACTCATTGCAAATGGTGTTTTAAGAGAAGAGATTAGACGGAATGCTCTGAAACACATTGAAGACCATTTCGCGCCGGAAAAATACGCGGAACGCTTCTTGAATATGATTCATGAGTTAAAACATGTCATTTAAAAAATCCCTTTGAAAGGGATTTTTTAGTTTTATAAAAACCGGGAACCTGATCTGAACGATTCCCGGCGATTTTTTGCTTTCTTTTTACCAGTTGTTATCTTTTTCGTACCCTAATTGGATCAGTGCTTCTCCCGCTATTTCTTTAAACGCTTGCTTGTGGCTTTCATTAAATTCCTCTTGCCAATCTCCTATTTTTCCTTTTCTAAATGTATCTGAAGCGCTGGAATGAATATTTTGTTTCATTTTTTGAAGCAATTGCTGCTTTGATAATTGTAATGACTGAAGATCTTCCCATAAGAAATCGATGATGTGCATGATCGTTTTATTTTGCGAAGCTTCATCGCGCATAAGGTCTTCAAACGTCACGATGCAGATTCCGGAAGCTTGCGCCCATTGTAAAAAGTTTTTTGTGAAGTCAAGTATATTTGGCAGCAAGCCAATTCCATATTCAGCTTGTTCTTCTTGATTTAGTGAAGCACCTTTTATGATCGCCATCAGCCGTTCTTCGTGATTTTTCAAATGATGTTTCATATATGGATTCCATGGATGATTATATTTGTTGATCATGACAAAATGGACGAGTGAAACGGCTATATCTCTTAAATCTCTATAGATAAATATTGTTTTGATATCTGTTTCATTTAATATTTTTTCCCGATCTGCAGAGTGTGCAAAGTGGCCTGTGGCTACGTATCCTGGTTTAAGATCTTTTAAATGCTTTTCTTCGAAAACCCAGAAATCGGTCCGTCTCATTCCCGGAATTCCGAGGATAATTTGCAGCAGTAAATGAGTTCCGCTTTTTGGTACGGAATTGACTAATACTTTCGGTAAACGAATCTGCTGCTTGTTTTGAAATAAGTTGATTTTCAAAATTGTTGTGTCATAAAGTTCCCCGAACTCGTAATCTTCTCCCAATATGACAGAACGGGTGCTCACAAGACGATATCCATTATCGATAATGGCAACCGGAGTTTGTTCTGATTCTTCTTTCGTGTCACAGCCTTTAATAATCATATCGTACAATGCGAGGATTGAAGACGGAAATGCACCTTTGCCATAAATTAAAGAGAAAGGCGTATCTGCACCAAGCATACCTTTACGTATAGCGTCTTTTTCAGTGGCGCCCGGTAATTCAATCAGGACAACCCTCGGATCTTCAATATTTTTCATTGTTTGGATAGCAGACTGATCCAATGTTCGATCGATAATGATCAGCTTATAATTGCTAAATGATTGCTCTAACAATTGCTCTAATTTTTCGATTGTTTTTTCAGACCCGTCTTGAACAGGATAAATAATGGTTAAAAGATAAGGAATGTTTCTTCGATTTCTTGCTTGATGTCTAGCGAGGTTAAAAGCATATCTCCATCTGCGGTGCTCTTCTTTTGAGTTTCTTAGTTTAGCAGATACACTCAGCGGGGAATTGGTTCGATATTCCATCAGCACTTCTTCGATAAAAACAATATCACAATGCTCTGTCAGGCGCAGCCAGTACTCATAATCCTCAACAGGTTCGAGGTGATATCCGTCTATCATAGCTGCAAATTGTTTCTTGTACATAAAAGATACACCGATAAAACAAACATCAAGAAGGTTTTCTTTCGGTTGATTTTGATACTTGTAAAATTCTTCTAAGCTTGGCTCTTTTAAATAATCCCCTTTATGGTCAATATGCCGAAAGCTGCTGAAAGACAGCCCGACATTGGCCGGGGCTGTTTCCAATGCATGCCGAAGCTTTTCAATGAAATCAGGATAATAAATATTATCACTTGAAACCCATGTGAAATATTTAACTTCTTCTATTTTCATCAAATAGTCAAACCCGATGTTTAAGGTTTTTGCTACTCCTTCATTTTTTTCTTTAAGAATAATGTGAACCCTGTCGTCTTGTTTTGTTATATCTTTGATGACAGCTACAGTTTCAGGGGGAGCGCCGTCTGAAACGATGACAAAATAAAAGTTCTGATAGCTTTGCAGCAGAATCGACTGCAGGGCTAATGTCAAATATTCAGGAGTTTGCTTATAAACGGGCATCACTATCCCTACATCTCTCATTTCCATCCACCTTTCAAATGTATGATTTTTCAATCACATGTTTGAACGATAAAATTTCAAAATATCAGCTAGTGATGATTCCAGCGAAATAACCGGTTTCCATCCTAATTTCATTATTTTGGCAGGGTCCAGATCCGGTTTTGCTGATGTTTTTTCATTGTTTCGCGACTTGATCTCAAATTCGATTGCTGTCAGTTTTTTGTAAATATGGACCACTTCGTTAAGAGAATGGCTCCTGCCTGTGGCAATTACATAAACTTCCCCTGGTTCGCCGTTTGTTAAAAGGATTTCATAAGCACGGACCACATCCCGTACATCCAAAAAATCGAGCTGAACGTTTAAATTGTCAACTTCAAGGACCTTTTCTCCATTATTTTTTTCCATGTCGACAATGTTGCGAGCGAAAACCGAACAAACGCCTTTGGAAAATCCAGGTCCTATTAAATTCGACGGCTTAGCAATGATGATCTGCATGTTGTAAAGATGTTCCCATGTTTGAGCAACCAAGACTTGCAGTGTTTTGCTGAGGCTGTATGGATGTTGAAGAGTAGACAGATCTTTTAAATCAAACTGCAAAATGGAACCGGCAACACAGATTTTACATTCGGGACTTTCCTGACGAAGAGCGTCTATTAAATACAAAGTGGATAAAAGATTGTTTTCCAGTGTTGAAACAGGATCAAGCCAAGACTGCCCGACATGGTTTTGTCCGGCTAAATGAAGGAGATACTGAGGTTTTGTTTTTTTGATTAAGTTTGCTACCGCGTCTTTGTCTGTCAGGTTGCAGCGTTCAATTTTAATATTCCCTTCAGGTGCCTTGACCCTTGTTATGGCCGTAACATCAAATCCCGCCTGCGAAAAGTGCCGGCATGCGTGCCGGCCGGTAAATCCGCCCGCTCCGGTGATTAATATTTTAGGGAGCTGACTCATTGATATTTCATCCAATCTAGTACGATATGCCTTTGCGGATTGGAGAAAAAGAAATAGAATGTCATATTATCAAAATTCTCTTTCTGGAAATGATTTTGCTTTGCATGATAGCAACCTTCCTTTCTTTTCATTTTATGGTTGAAAATGCAGGATGGATTGAATGCCGGCTTCATCTCGTTTTCATGATGAAAAACGCTGTAAATCCTTATTCTATTTGTCTTAATATGTTATGAATTTCTTTTTTGATTGCTATAGGCTGTCTGTTTACTGCTATAAGCCGAAATTGACATTTAAAAAACATCAGCCGTGGCAAGTTGTCATCTGGGATCATACATTATCTTGGGATTTTTGCCGAACAAGGAGGAAAATAGATGATTCCGCTAATCAATTTAAAAAAGCAGTTTCAAAAGGTGAAAGCCGACATTTTACATGAAGTCGAACTTGTATTAGACAGCGGCCAATATATATTGGGGCCGAAAGTCGCGGAGCTGGAGAAAAAAATAGCCGCAAAGCTCGGAGCGGGAGAAGCCGTAGCGGTTGCGAACGGTACGGACGCGTTAGTGCTGACGCTCGAAGCATTCGGCATCGGCAAGGGAGATGAAGTCATCACAACGCCGTTTACGTTTTTCGCCAGCGCCGAAGCCGTCTCAAGAGTCGGTGCGACTCCAGTGTTTGCCGATGTCGATCGGGAAACCTACAATCTTGATCCGGCTAAAATAGAGGAAAAAATCACACCGGCGACAAAGGCGATCATTCCCGTTCATCTTTTCGGCCAGCCGGCTGATATGGATGAAATCACGGCGGTGGCCAAACGGCATGAACTGATTGTGATCGAGGATGCGTGCCAGGCGTTCGGCGCCACATATAAAGGCCGCCCTGTCGGCAGTCTTGGGGATGCAGCCTGCTTTTCATTTTTTCCGACGAAAAATTTGGGAACCTTGGGTGACGGAGGCATGGTGACCATCTCGGACTCTGAGGCGGCCCAACGGGTCAAAACGCTCAGAACGCATGGCACGAGCAAAAAATACTTTCACGACAAAATCGGCTATAACAGCCGGCTCGATGAATTGCACGCGGCCATTTTGCTGATTCTTCTTGAAAAGATCGACGGCTGGAATGAACAAAGAAGGAAAATCGCTGCAAAGTACAATGAATCATTGCGAGAAGCTTCATTTACACTGCCGGCGGAAAAGGAGGACCGCACACATATCTATCATCTCTATTGTATCGGCGCGAAAAATCGCCAGGAGATCATGCAATTGCTGAAGGACGAGGACATCCACTCAGGTGTTTACTATCCGTGCTGTCTTCATCTGCAGGATGTTTACGCTTCTCTGAAATACAAAAAAGGAGATTTTCCTGTCGCAGAGTCTTTATCGGAAACTTTGTTCGCCGTCCCGATGGATCCTTTCCTGACAAACGAAGAACAAGAACAGGTCATCTCCGTCCTGCTTGGCACAGGAGGCGGGCAAAAGTGACGCTTCATTTCGGCCTGATCGGCTGCGGCTACATGTCCAGAAAACATCTGCGCGCCCTCAATCTGTGCGACGGGGCGGAACTATCGGCAGTCAGTGATGTACAAAACGAAAGAATGGCGGAAGCGGCTGAATACTATGCAGCGATGGGCAGCACGAAACGAAACATCGCGCGCTATGAACAATATCACGATTTGCTTGCTGATGAGAACGTCGAAGCCGTGATCATTGCCGCCGTTTCCGGACTTCATGCGGAAATGGCGAAAAAGTCTTTGCTGGCGGGAAAGCATGTTGTCTTGGAAAAACCAATGACACTGTCTTTGAAAGATGCCGACGACATCATTGAGCTGGCGGAGCGGAAAAGTCTGAAGCTTATGGTCTGCCATCAAATGCGCCACCGGCCGATCATGAGAAAAATAAAAGACACGATCGAACAAGGCAAATTGGGAAAGCCATACTTAGGCGCCGTTTCGCTTCGCTTGAACCGCTCTCCTGCGTATTATGAGGCGGCCGCATGGCGGGGAAGCTGGGAAAAGGACGGTGGTATGCTTGTCAACCAGGGCATACATTTGATCGATCTTTTGCAATGGTTTTTAGGCGATGTAAAAAGCGTATACGGTGATATGCTGACCGTTTCACCCGCAAAGGAAACGGAAGATGTGGCCCTTGGCGTCCTGACTTTTGGCAATCAGGCAAAGGGGGTTATCGAAGCCAATATTGTCACACAGCCAAACAATCTGGGGAGTTCGCTTTCGATCTTTGCGGAAAACGGAGCGATTTCATTGGAGGGACCATCTTTAAACAAGATCAACCGCTGGTTTATCGCCGGGAAAGAGAAGGATAGGAAAGAAGCGGAAAAGCTGATTGATCAAGAGGGCGAGCAAACCGCCATGTACCAAAATTTCATCAGCGCCGTGCAATCAGATGAACCGCTTTTGATTGACGGATATGAAGGAAAAAAAGCGTTGCAAACCATTTTTGGCATCTATCAATCTGCACTGTCCAAAAGAGTCGTCGAACTGCCGCTTCCATCATTTCAAACGGCTGACATGAACAAGAAATAGGTTTGTGAAATAGTAAATCGTCCCTTTCAAAAAAAGATATGAATCATATTTTATTAAAGGTATGTATAGAAGGGGCGGTTTTATAAATGAAGGATCAGGAAAGTCAAAACAAAACGATAGCAGTCATAGGCCTAGGGTTTGTCGGCCTGCCCTTGGCGATGTTGTTAATCGCAAAAGGAATGCCGGTCATCGGCGTTGATTTGGACGAAGAAAAAATCGATTGTTTAAAAAGGGGAAAAAGCTATATATCCGATATTAAAGGCGAAACGGTGCAAAGCGGCATAGAGTCCGGCTTATTTCGCCCTGTTGCGGATTATCGGATGATCAAAGAAGCCGGCGCGGTCATCATTTGCGTGCCGACACCGCTCGATGATCAGTCCGGACCCGACTTGGCTTATGTGGAAAAAGCGGCGCAATCGATCGCAGAACACTTGCAAAAAGGCCAGCTCGTCGTCTTGGAAAGCTCGACATATCCCGGCACGACAAGAGACATCGTCAAACCGATTTTAGAGCGGAGCGGTCTGACTTGCGGAAGAGACTTTTATTTGGCCTATTCGCCTGAGCGGGTCGATCCAGGCAATCAATTCCCGATCGAAGTCGTTCCGAAAGTGGTCGGAGGAACGACGGCTCAATGTCTTGACCGCATCTATCGATTATACAGCGGGATTTACCAAGAGGTCGTGCCGGTGACATCTCCGGAAACTGCCGAGCTGACAAAACTGCTGGAAAATACGTATCGATTTATTAATATTTCATTTATTAACGAGTTCGCGATGATTTGCGACAAACTCGGCGTCAATGTCTGGGAAGTCATCGAAGCGGCAAGCACGAAGCCTTACGGATTTTCCGCATTTTATCCCGGACCGGGCATCGGCGGCCACTGCATACCAGTTGACCCTTTATATTTGCAGTTTATGATTAAAAAAATCGGCCTCTCAAGCGAATTTATCCAGCTGTCGGAGGCGACGAACGATCGAATCGTCCGCTATATTGCCGAGCGCTCATTGCAATTGGCGGGCAAGGATAAAGCGACGGAGGCGAATATATTCATCTACGGTGTGACATATAAACGGAATGTGGCCGATATGCGCGAATCGAAATCGCTCGATATCATCGAGAAGCTGATCGGCATGGGGGCCGCTGTTTCCTATCACGATCCGTACGTGCCGGAGCTTGATCTTCACGGTCAAAAGCTTTCCAGCAAACCGATCAATTCCGAGACTTTGAAACAATATGACTGTGTCGTCGTGTTAACAGACCATGCCGAACTTCCGAAAGATTTGTTCTTAGAACATGCAAAAGTCGTCTTTGATACGAGGGGCGTTTTAAGAGACGACTCTGGGAAAGCTAAAGTCGTCCAGCTTGGAAATGGTCTTTCGTAGCTGTGTTATCGGTCATCACAATGCGGATGAAACATAGAGGGTAAATCATTAAGAACAGATTGAAAGACCACCAGACCGGATCGAAATCCCCTCTGAACGCCCAAAAAGCGATGGCTTGCAGTCCGGAACAGAACGTTAACACAAGAGAAATGAGAGCGGCGTTTTTCCATAGCGGCCGCTTTTTTTTTATGCAAATATAAGCTGATCAGGCCGCTGATTGAAATCAAAATATCAAGCGGCAAAAACGACCAATTCCAAGCGACGATGACCGGATTGTGATAATCCTTGAAGGCCGCCTCTTCCGGAATGAGGTGAAAAAGTGTAACAAACCAGTATAAAATAAAGCCGATATCTGTAATAAGCATTAGTGGTTTTACATATTTCACAGTTTTTCCTCCAGCTTCAATTAATTGGCCGATGCTCTGCAACATTTAAAGCGACGACTCCTGTGATAATCAGAATGATCGAAATCACTTTGAGGAGACTGATACTCTCACCAAAATAAAGAAACCCCATAACGGAAATGAAGACGATTCCCAATCCGGACCAAACCGCATAGGCGACCGCGATGTCCATTGTTTTCAAGGTAAGCGTTAAAAACACCAGGCTCGCAGCATAAAAAACAAGCAGCAGAATGCTCGGAATAATCTTTGAAAAACCGTTTGAAAGCTTCATGCTGATTGTACCCGCCGTTTCAAAAAGGATTGCCAAACATAAGTAAAGCCAATGCATAGCTGTTTCCCCCTATTTTTGTTTCGCACTGATGCCGTGGATCAGAATATCGACGGCTGATGTCAAAATTTCTCCCATTGTAAACCGGTTTTTCAGAGAAGAAGAGGGATCATAAATCTGACTCAGACTCCCTGTGTACATTTGAATGAATAGCGGCAAATGGATCTCTTTAATCATTCCTTGCGAGATCCCTTGTTTGAACAGATCTTCAACAACAGACCAATCCTCCTTTAAAAACACATCAAGTTTCAGCCATTGTTCATAATGGAATTTTTTCAATTCCGTCAATAAGCGAATATCCATTAACTCAAAATCAGCCGGTACGGAAATCAAGATTTGTTCGATTTTTTCGATTACCCCGAGCTGTTCATTAGCCGTGATGGCTTTCTCCTTTTCTTTAATTTGCTGGATTACATGATCGATCACTTGCTCAACAAGGTTGTCTTTTGAAGAGAAACATTCATAAATCGTGCGTTTACTGACGGATAATTGTTTTGCTAAATCGCTCATCGTAAAGGTAAACCCTTTTTGCTGAATCAGTTGAATTGTTTCTTGAATCATCCGTTCTTTCAATCCTGCTTCCTCCTTTTTGGTACTTAGGGAAACATTTTGGTACCAATGGTATTGTATACCGAAATCAAACATATGTAAACTTCTTCACACTCACGCCCAAATCAACCTGAGAATACAATGTGATTAAACAGGACGAAAAGGGTGAGGACCGTGTGGATGGGAATTCTGTTGATCATGTTGGGGCTGGGGCTCAGCATTTTCGCCGCCAGTTTGATTGTCAGTTATTTGTTTGTACTGCCGCACAGGAGCAGTTATGAAGAAACTTTCTTTAGCGGTGTCAAAAATGGGGAAATCATTGATGATGTCTTCGATTCACATCAAAAAGAGGAGCTGTTTTTGACGTCTAAGGACGGCTGTCAGCTGCATGCGATGCTTTTTCCTGTTCCAAAAAGCAGGAAAGCCGTCATGATCGCCCATGGCATCAAATGGTCGCTGTTTGGCGGCTACAAATATGTCGAACTGTTTCAGTCGCTCGGCTACCACGTTCTCCTGTGCGACAGCAGAGCCCACGGCTTAAGCGGAGGATCGCACGTTTCCTACGGATTTTTTGAGAAGCACGATTTGGCAATGTGGGCGGATGAGCTTGAACAAAAGTTCGGCAAAGACCTTTATATCGGCGTCCTCGGCGAATCGCTGGGAGCGGCGGCTGCCGTTGAATTGATGAAACAAGACAGGAGAATCAAGTTCTGTATTGCCGATTCTTGTTTCAGCGATTTAACCGAACTATGCCGGTTCCAGCTGAAAGCGGCTGTCAAATGGGCTGTTCCGTTTCTGATTCCATTGACAAGCCGTCTGATCAAACAGCGCTACGGCTGGAGCCTTTCTGATATTTCAC
The DNA here is from genome assembly GCF_029537375.1 of Bacillus sp. HSf4. Classification (NCBI taxonomy): domain Bacteria; kingdom Bacillati; phylum Bacillota; class Bacilli; order Caryophanales; family Bacillaceae; genus Bacillus; species Bacillus sp. HSf4. The sequence continues at coordinate 887,036 of NZ_CP120679.1, forward strand.
CTGTCAAAAACCTTGAAGAGACAGAGACGCCGCTTTTTATTATTCACGGGACAAATGATCAGCTTGTCCCGCTGCAAATGGCTAAAAGCCTGTATGAACGCAAAAAAGGAATCAAAAAGCTCTATGTCATTGAAGGAGCCGGACATGTCGGCGGGTTCAGCCAAAATCCGGAGGCGTATTTTAACAACATAAGAGACTTTTTGCTGAAAGTTGAGCCGGTCCACTCTGTTTAAAGCTTTTCAGCCGCCGCCGATCTAGTGCGCGCCTCATCGATCTTAGCGGCATATGACAATCCCCAGTTCATCATTTGATGAATGATCGGGATCAGGGTCTTGCCGAATTCTGTTAAACGATACTCGACTTTCGGCGGAACCTGTTTATACACTTCGCGATGAACGATTCCGTCGCGCTCCAGTTCGCGAAGCTGCAGGGTCAGCATCCGCTGCGTTATACCGGGCATCAAACGCCGCAGTTCATTAAATCGCTTTTTTTCATCGATCAAATGAAATAAAATCACGCTTTTCCATTTGCCGCCGATAATATCAATCGTCGCTTCCACCGGACACGAATAGCCTCCCGCTGTTTCGCATGCTCCCGGATATTTTTTCATTTTTCTCTCTCCTTAGTATAAAAAATGATACTATACCACAAAAATGTGCGTACTTTCTTATTCTCATTATAATCATTAGAATGGAATTGAAAAAGGAAAATACACTAAAGAGCAAAAGGAGAGAAACCATCATGGCAGATCAATCCAAAAAACAAGATATACTTGCTGCATATCAATTTAGACATGCCGCGAAAGAATTTGACCCGAATCAAAAGATTTCAGACGAAGATTTTCATTTTATTTTAGAAACGGGCAGATTGTCACCGAGTTCATTCGGTCTTGAGCCGTGGAAATTTCTTGTCATTCAAAACGAAGAATTGCGCGAAAAGCTGCGTGCAGTCTCATGGGGAGCACAGGGGCAGCTTCCGACAGCGAGCCATTTCGTATTGCTGCTCGGCCGTACCGCTCAGGAAATGAAGTATGATTCCGACTATATTGAAGAGCATCTGGACAATGTCAAAAAAATGCCGCCTGAAATTAAGGAAAACATGATTAAAAAGGGCGGTGTATTGAGTAAATTTCAAGAATCCGATTTTCATTTGCTTGAAAGCGATCGGGCGATGTTTGACTGGGTCTCTAAGCAAACTTATATCGCGCTCGGCAATATGATGACGGCGGCAGCGATGATCGGCATCGACTCCTGCCCGATCGAAGGCTTCGATTATGACCAAGTCCACGACATCTTGGAAAAAGAAGGGCTGCTTGAAGATGGAAAATTTGACGTTTCCGTCATGGTCGCCTTCGGATACCGCGTCAAAGAGCCGCGTCCGAAAACAAGACAGGAGCTTGATCAAGTCGTTAAATGGGTAAACTAAAGAAAAAAGCGATTCCGCCTCGGGCGGAATCGCTTTTTTTATGTTCACATTTGCTTGAGGCTGCGTTTTTTCCGCTGATAAAGGTAAAGGACGCCCCCGAAAGCGACCAGCAGAAAACCGAGCATCAGCCAGTTATAGATATTCGTCGCCGTATCAGGCAATTGTCCGTTGAACGAATCCGGTGGGGCTTGACCGTCATCATGGCCGTCTCCATCAGTGCCGGACCCGCCATTGCTGCTGTCAGGTCCTGCAGGCTTTTCGCCGCCATCTCCGCCGTCGCCCGGGGCTGCGGGAGGCGTTCCGGCATGTTTGGCATTCAACACGGTATACTCGCTGAAATGATTCACATATCCGGCAACCGTATGCCCTTTGCTATAGCCGTTTTTCACCTTTGTGAAGCGGTTGTTTTTCCGGTCGACAAAATAAACGCTGTTTTTTTTGTCAGGCTGATCGACTTGGAAAAACAGTCCGACCGGCTCTTTAAACGTGCTGACGGCTTTTCCTTTTTGCCGAATGCTGAAGTCGTAGACGTTTGTGACAGCCTGTTTGATGTCTTTTGTGATCTTGATTGCGATCTTTGCTTCTTCGCTGGCCAGATTGACGGCCGGGAGATGCATGGCGATTTTATCGTTTTTCAATGTAATGTTTGGATCATTTGTTCTTTTCTTTACTAGATCAGTCTGTGCTTTTGTCATGCTCAGCTTGATGTTTTCTTTTTCTGTGTCAGGGAAATAGACGATCGCCTGGTTGGCGTTTGCCGCGTATGTTTGAAACGGCTTTTCAGCAAGTGTCCAGATGCCGTCCGCCTGCTTTTCAGGCAGGAATACTTCAGTGATTCTGTTTTCGATGTTCGGCGAAACCGCATCGTACGAATCTAGCTGCTCGGTGAAAATCTCGTAATCTGTAAACCCGAGGTCTACACCGTTTTTCGCTTCTTTAAAGACGGAGTAGCCGTCACCGCCGCCGCCCATGAAATTGTTGGTTGCGACACGGTACGTTTTCTTCGGATCGAGCGGCTCAGATTCTCCTTTTTCATTGACAAGCTTGACATCAAGGATACGCTCTCCTTCAGGCTTGCTCAATGTGAATGTAAAGGTTAAACCCGCTACATGAGGAAAAGCGCCTCCGCCTTCTTCGACCTGACTGACGCCGTGCTCGAGCGCTTCTTTAATTTGCGCTCCCGTCAAATCAGCGGCATAAAGCGTGTTGCCGAACGGCATGACGGTGAGCACTTCGCCGAGTGTAATCTCTCCTTTGTCAATGCTTGCTCTGATTCCGCCGCCATTTGTGATCGCGATATCAGCGCCGCCGGCTTGTTTCGCTTTCCTCAGCATACCGTCAGCGATGAAGTTCCCGAGGTTGGTTTCTTTTGAGCGGACATGCTCGCGCTTTCCGTCAAGCGGGACATCGGCATAGCCGACGACCTTTGTCTTTAAGTCTTCAATGGCTTCTTTAAAACGGTCGAGATCCTCTTTGGCGGCGCTGTCTTCCGCGGTATTTTCATCAATCGCGATCAAATGAGAGCTTGACTTGTCCGTTTGGATGACACCGTTGTTATCGAATGTAACATCGACTCTCCCTAAAAACTGCCCATAGTCTTTTGCTTGTGCGACGATCGTCGGCTCCTCATTTTCCACGACTTCCAAATGATCGACGAGTGTGTGTGTATGCCCGCCGATGATCAGATCGATCCCCTTCACTTTTTTGGCGAGCTCAAGGTCGCGGTTGTGGCCGAGATGGGTGAGGGCGATGATCTTGTTGACCTTTTCTTTTTCTTTCAGTTCCTTGACCGTTTTCTCCGCTGACTGATAAGCGTCATGAAACACAATGTTCGGCCCCGGGCTTGACGTATATGACGTATCTTCCGTCGTCAGCCCGAAGACGCCGACTTGTTCCCCGTTTACATCTAGCAGAATATATGGGTAGATTCCGCTTTCTTTCTTTTCGCCCGCCTTTAAGACAGACGGCTCTTTTCGAAATTTGTTCAGTTCAGGTTCTTTTGAAACATCGACATTAGAGCTGACGATCGGAAAATCCGGCTTTTCAAACCGGTATGTGTTTTCCGGGTCAACCGCGGTTCCGTTTCCGCTGAGAAAGTCTGCGAGCACTTTCGGTCCTTTATCAAATTCATGGTTGCCAAAAGTCATGGCGTCATAGCCCATCATGTTCATCAGTTTCAAATCGGCGAGCCCGTTCCATTTTGTAAAATACAGATCGCCGGAAAAGACGTCGCCGGCATCGAGCAGCACATTGTTTTCTGTTTCACTGCGGATTTCTTTCACTTTGGCAGCGCGCCTTGCCGCTCCATCAAGGTGGGCATGCGTGTCGTTCGTGTGCATGACTGTTAATGTCCAGTTTTCATCATCAACTGGAGGCTCTGAACCGTCAAAGTTCAGCTTATAGACGCCATATCCTTTGTTTTCGGATTCCCTGACAAAATCGATGTCCTGCGCTTTTTCAGCAAACGGTTTGGCGAGGAGGGAAGACTCGAATGTCACGTCGGCTCCTTTAATCGGAGCGATCGACCAGTTGTTGTCTGCGGCGGGATTGACCGTTTTCTTTTCCATAATGTAGTTCATGAGTACCTGCCTGTTTTCATCTGCCGCCGCATAAACGACTTTGTCCTGAGTCAGATGCGGGAATCCGCCGCCCCCGGAGGCGCGGTAATTATTTGTGACGACAAGGAATTCCTGGTCGTCGCGGACGGGTTTTCCGTTGTAAGACAACAGTTTGACGCGGTTCGCCTGCGGATTTTTCACCCCGCCTGAGGCATTGTATTTTGCCGGTTGTGTGACATCGATCTGGTAGGTCACACCGTCAATGACATCGAAATTATACGACCTGAAATCGGGGTTGAGGAGCGCCTGTTCACCCGATTTTGAAGGATCGATCTGATTGAACTGCCCGGCCGACATTTCGATCCAGTCCTTCACCTCGCTTCCCGTCAGTTTGACGATATAGAGCGTATTGTCGTACAAATACAAATCGCCGATGTTTTTGATCGCAAGGTTTCCTGCTTTAATATTTGTATAATAATCAGCACCGTTGCGTCCTCCTGCTTTGAACGGCGCGCCCGCTGATAAAATCGGCAGGTTTTCGTATTCCGTTCCCTTCATGACATCTTCCGCATACCATTTTTGTGCGTCTGTGACAATCTGGATTGAAGGATCGTCTTTTACCTGTGCGAAAAAGCTGTTAATATCGGCTTCCGTTTGGCCAACCGGCGCGCGGACATATTCAAGCGTTTTTTCGTGCGTGTCTTTAATCGCGGAAACGACGGTTTCGTTTCGCGACGTCACATTTCCGGCAATCGCTTCCGTTTTTGCGCTGGCATTGTTCACTGTCCATTTGCCGCCGTCCTGTTCAAGCTGCATATCGATAATTCCTAAATGGCTGCCCCAGTTCTTCGGCATGACGACAGGAATGCCGTTGATCGTTCCTTTTTGGTTGTCGATCACGCCGTTACCGGGATAGTCGGTGCCGGGGAACAGACCGTGCTGATGTCCGGAGATGATCGCATCTATTCCTTCCGTCTTGAGAGCCAGGTCATAAACGGCGTTTTCGGCTCCCGCCGCCTGTTCGCCATTTTCAATTCCGGAGTGGGCGATCGCGATGATCACGTCGGCGCCTTCCTGTTTCATTTTTGGAATCGTTTCTTTCGCTGATTCGGTGATGTCCTGCACTGTGATTTTGCCGTCCAGGTGCTTTTTATCCCATGTTAAAATCTGAGGCGGAACGAAGCCGATGTAGCCGACTTTAAGCTGGTGCTTTTGGCCGCTTTCATCCGTCACCGTCCGGTCTTCAATATGATATGGGGTATATTTGTTCTTTCCGTCCGGTGTTTTAATATTGGCATTGACGATGGGAAATTCGGCCCCTTTTATCGTGCCGTCAAGGAATTCAAGGCCGTAGTTGAATTCGTGGTTTCCGAGCGTGCCGGCGTCATAATGCAGTTTGTTCATGACATCAATGATCGGGTGTGTTTTCGTTCCGGAGATAATCGATTCACGTTCATGTTTGAAGATGTATTCCCCTAGAGGGTTTCCTTGAATTAAGTCGCCGTTGTCGACAAGAATTGTGTTCGGATTTCGGCTCCGGTACTTTTCGATCAGCTGAGCCGTTCGTGCCAGTCCGAATTCAGCCGTTTCTTTGTCGGCATAGTAGTCATAATCCATCATATGGGCGTGGATATCTGTCGTACCCAAGATGCTGAGGTTGATCAGCGGGTGTTCATTTTGTTCTTCTGCATATGTCTGGGTGTTTGGCATGAGTAAACTGAGTATCATCACTGAGGTTAGCAGAATACGGAGAATGTTTTTCCTTGAAAACCGTCTTTTCTGTATTCCCACCATTTCTCCACCTTTCAGATTAGAGTAACAATTTCTATTGTAAGAACTTTTTGTAAAGTTTTGTAGAACTTTCGTTGCGAATATTGTAAACACTCAGAAAATGATTCCAAAGTCTGTCTCTGTCTGCTGGATGACTTAGGTACTTTGTCGCGAGGATGTGGGGATGTTTTATTTAGTGTGGCAAGGGTAAATGGATTTATGTAGACAGAAGCTTCCGGGAGGGTGATCAATATGAGCAAAAAAATTGCAGTTGTTCTGACAGATTACTTTGAGGATTCGGAGTATACCGAGCCTGCGAAAGCGTTCAAAGACGCCGGACACCAGCTTACGGTTATTGAAAAAGAGACAGGCAAAACGCTGAAAGGCAAGCAAGGCGAGGCGCAAGTGGAAACAGATGTGTCCATTGATGAAGTCAGCCCTGCTGATTTTGACGCATTGTTGATTCCGGGCGGATTTTCGCCGGATATTCTCAGAGCCGACCAGCGTTTCGTATCGTTTGCGAAAGCCTTTATGGATGACAAAAAACCGGTGTTTGCGATCTGTCACGGGCCTCAGCTTTTAATCACCGCCAAGGCTCTGGACGGGCGCAGTGCGACAGGCTACACATCGATTCAAGTCGATTTGGAAAACGCCGGGGTTAAATTTAAAGACGAGGAAGTTGTCGTCTGCCAAAATCAGCTTGTCACAAGCCGGACGCCTGACGACATCCCTGCTTTTACACGCGAATCTTTGAAGCTGCTCGGCTGATGAAAAAAGACCGGAACAGATTTCCGGTCTTTTTTATGTTTATTTTCGGAGTGCAGCGAGTTCCTCTGCGATCGCCTGCATTTCACTCGGGCTGAAAGATTTCTTTTTCATCACCATTTGATGGAGATATTCAAGATCTTCAAGCTTTTCGTTGCTAAAGTCTTCCGCTTTGATCACGCCGATGTTCAGCATGTTTAATTTTTGGGAGATCTCTTCGATCATTTTGTTCAGCTCGGCTGTTTTCTGATCAGACAATAAGGCACTTCCTTTCTCTGACGATTTCGTAGTCTTTATTGTAACAGAAATGTCCGAGAAGAAAAGAACCGTTATCGCCAAAGCGAGCGGCATCAAACGGAAAGGGACTTTTCTTTTTCTTGTTTTTCCGCTTTGATTTTTCCAAGAATCTGTTTTGACTCATAGATGACGACGCCTGTTAAGCCGAGGAGGCCGATTAAGTTTGGAATCGCCATCAGGCCGTTCAGCATATCCGCGAGCGCCCACACGAAATTATCCTTAAAGATCGCTCCGAAAAAGACGGCGATGACAAAGATGATGCGGTAGTAAATCGCATACTTTTCATTGAGCAGGTAAGTGAAGCATTTTTCTCCGTAGTAGGACCAGCCCAAAATGGTCGAATAGGCGAACAGAAGCAGGCCGATGGCGACAATCGTGGAGCCGGCGGGACCGAGAAAATGTTCAAATGTCATCGATGTCAGCGCATCATTCTGCTCTGACAAATACATTTTACCCATGACGATCGAAATACCCGTAATAGAACAGACGACCAGTGTATCAATGAAAACCTGAGTCATCGAAACGAGCGCCTGCCGTGCCGGCATATCGGTTTTCGCAGCCGCGGCAGCGATCGGCGCTGAACCGAGCCCGGCTTCGTTTGAGAACACTCCTCTGGCAACGCCCCAGCGGATGACGGTTCCGATGGCTCCTCCGGCCACGGCCTGACCGGTAAAGGCGTCGGAAAAAATTAAGCCGATGGCGCCGGGGACAAGCTCAAAGTTTGTCACAAGAATGATCAGCCCGGCGATCACATAAAATAAGGCCATAATCGGAACAAATACGGAGGTGACTTTTCCGATGCTCTTGATCCCTCCGAGAATGACAAGCGCTGTAAAAACGGTGACAATGATACCCGTGATCCAGACAGGAACGGAAAACGTTGATTTCATGACTCCCGATACAGAGTTCGCCTGAACCATATTGCCTATTCCGAAGGCAGCCAAGGCCCCGAAAATAGCAAATAAAACACCGAGCCATTTTTGCTTAAGCCCGTGTTCCAGATAGTACATCGGGCCCCCTGACATTTCGCCGTTTTTGTCTTTTACGCGGAATCTGACGGCGAGCACGGCTTCGGCATATTTCGTCGCCATTCCAAAAAAAGCGGCCAGCCACATCCAAAACACGGCGCCCGGGCCCCCGGCGATAACAGCTGAAGCGACCCCGACGATATTTCCCGTGCCGACAGTGGCGGCCAGTGCGGTCATCAACGCCTGAAAATGAGAGATGTCTCCTTCTGAAGATTTATCCTGATTTTTGCTAAAGGCCAGCTTTAAAGAATAAGGCAAAAGTCTGATTTGCAAAAAGCTGAGCCTGAATGTCAAGTAAACACCTGTGCCGACGATGAGAATCAACAGCGGCGGCCCCCATAAAAAACCATTCATTTGATCGACTATATTTGAGAGCAATTTCAATCCCCCTTCGTTTTGTGTCTAACTAGAATATTCTGAAAGTTTGTTAGATTTGTCAATAGCCTAGTTAGATTTTCTTCCCGAAGTTGAAAAAACGAAAAAAATCTTTAGTATAAAATCAAGTACGTTTTTCTTTCTGAAAAGAGGGGAAAGAATAGAGGAGGCTGCACCATGATCAAAGTTTTATTTGTCTGCCTCGGCAACATTTGCCGTTCGCCGATGGCGGAAGCGGTATTTCATGACATGCTCAGGAAAAACGGGCTGGATGGCAAGATTGAAGCTGATTCAGCCGGCACCGGAAATTGGCATGTCGGCAAACCGCCACATGAAGGCACAAGGACATTGCTGGCCGAAAAAAAGATCAGCTGTGAAGAATTGTACGCAAGGCAGGTCACTGCGAAGGATCTGAAAGAATTCGACTACATCATCGCCATGGATGCGGAAAATGCCGGGAATGTCAGAAGCCTGGCGGGATATCAGCAAAAGGCCGTCATCCGGCGTCTGCTTGATTATGTTGATGACTGTCCGACGGATGATGTCCCTGATCCATACTATACGGGGAATTTTGAAGAGGTGTACGAACTCGTGGCAGAAGGCTGCCGCCAATTGCTGAAAGACATTCAAAAGACACACAATTTATAAAAATGGAGGGAGAGATTTTTATGAAAGGCGAACGCGTTTTCATCAGAAACATCCTCCTCGGCGCATCGGTCGGGGCTGTCTTGTCTTTGCTGCACAAACCGACGAGAAAAGCATGCTGTGAGAAACTCTCGGCATGCCAAAACAAAATCAGTCTTTACCGCGAGAATCCCGGTATGCTGACCGAATGTGTAAAAGAGAAAATCGAAAAGACGAAAAGGCTGACGGCGTCTATTTCGGACGATTTGACCTTTTTGAATAAACAGATTAAAGAATTGAAGGAAACGACCCCGAAAGTGATGGAACTGATCGAGGAAACAAAGGACCACTTCTCGGCAGGGTCCACCAATCGTCTGGAGTGAGAAAAATGTTCGGCTTTTTAAAAGAGCTTGTGTGGCGCTACTATCTCCATGAAGGGCCGAGCAAATCGGCGGAACTTGCCTACTTTTTTCTCCTGTCCCTGTTCCCGTTTATGATTTTTTTATTGACATTGATCGGCTATCTGCCAATCAAAACGGGGGATGTCATCGGGCTGATCGAGCAGTATGCACCTGAGAATACGATGTCTGTCATCAAAGAAACGTTACATACAGGCAACAGGGGGCTGCTTTCTTTCGGGATCATCGCCGCGCTCTGGTCTGCATCAAACGGATTGAACGCGATTGTCAGGGCCTTCAACCATGCATATGAAGTCGAGGAAAACCGCTCATTTATTATGGTCCGGCTGACGTCTATTCTTCTGACCGCCGCGATGGTCTTCACGATTTTAATCGCGCTGCTTCTTCCGGTATTCGGCAGGGCGATCGGCCATTTTATCGCCAATCTCGACGGAACGCCTGAGATGTTTTTGACAGCCTGGTCGGCGCTTCGCTGGGGGATCAGTCCGCTGATATTGCTGATTGTCTTTACGGCTTTATACTATTTTGCCCCGAATAAACGGCTTTCGTTCAAATATGTGTTTCCCGGGGCCGCGGCGGCAACCGTCGGCTGGATTCTCGTCAGTGTCGTGTTTTCTTACTATGTCAACGAATTCGCCAACTACAGTGCCACATACGGGAGCCTCGGCGGCATCATCGCTTTAATGATCTGGTTCTACTTAAGCGGTATGATGATTATAGTAGGAGGGGAAATCAACGCCCTTTTACATAAACGTAAAATCATTCCTGATGAAAATCCGCGAGAATTGAGCAATCTAAAAAAGAACGAGTGAATCGTTCAAGGAGCGGAGGGATGATCATGACAAAGCATACGAAAAAAGGCGGAAGCCATAATAAACAAAATTCAAAGCAAAGCTCGAAGCATAAAACGAGCGGAAGCGCCAACGGGCAAAACGGATATCATTAAGGCGCTTCATCAAAAAGGGCCGTCTCTTTGAGACGGCTCATTTTTTGGGCGCAGGCAAAGCCGTCACATCCTGTGAGCGTCCGCTTCCGACTGGCCGGCGAAGTTTTTCGCGGTTTTCGGTTTGCCTAACAGCACTCCGGTCCATATACAGATCATGACAATGGTGATCAAAAAAAACAGGTTTCCGTTTTCAAAGGTCTGCATATACCAGCCGCCCGCGACAGGACCGAAAATGCTGCCGAAGCTGAAGGTCATCCCGCACATCAAGTTACCGGCGGGAAGAAGGTGCTTAGGCAGCAAATCGGCCATGAAGCTGATGCCGAGAGAAAATGTCGACCCCACAGCCATTCCCGCCACAAAAAAACAGATGGACAAAAAGAGCACGGAATCAGAAAAACCGGACGCGAAAAAACAGCTTGCCCCGACAGCCAAAATGACGAGAAGAACGTTTCTTCTGCCGTATGTATCACTCAAAATCCCAAGCGGATACTGAAAGATGATGCTGCCGATCGCAAAAGCTGGCAAAATCAGTGAGACGCCTTCAACCGTAATCCCCGATCTGAGCGCATAGACCGGAAAATTCCCGTTCAGCGCCGTTTCCAAAAAACCGTAGCCGAACGTCGGCAAAAAGGCGACCCAGCCCAGCAAAAATGCTTGGAGAAAACGCTTCAGACTATTATCGGAACGCGTGTCAGAAGCGCTTTTTTCAGGGAATTCATTGCTGAGGCAAAAAACAAACATCCAAGCCAAAAGGCTGAAAGAGGCGGAGATGATAAACGGAAGTGACGGCGAAATCTCAACAAGCGGCGTTAAAAAAGGTCCGGCGGCAAACCCCAATCCAAACGAAAGCCCGTACAGCGAAATGTTCCGTCCGCGGTTTTGCCCGGAAGATAATGTGGTCACCCATGTCTGTGTTGAAAAGTGAAGCATATGATCGCCGATGCCGATCAAGAGCCTTAAAAAAAACCACACGATATAAGACTGAAAAAAAACAAAGCTGAAGAGACTGGCGACAACCGTTAAACCGCCGATCATGATCAGCGGTTTAAAGCCGAGCTTCCGAAGCGGCGCCTCCATGAACGGGGAAGCGAGCAAAACGCCGATATAAAGCCCTGTCGCATGCAGGCCGTTCATTGCCGCCGAATGGCCCTCCTGCTCGAAAATGACAGAGATAACCGGCAAAAGCATCCCCTGGGAAAAACCTGATATACTGACTATCAATACGAGTATAAAAAAATGAAATCGTCTCATCGCCTATTCTCCTTATTCCTTCATCCTCCTTTGATCGTAAACTTTAGGAAGTTTTTAGGCAAGATGGTTTTTAACAAGAGGTGGAAAACATGAACATCAAATGGAATCAAAACGGTTTTCACGCGGACTTGGCATTTGGCGGCCTCGATATATCAAGCAATGAAGAAGCAGGCTTCAGACCCTATCAGCTTATGCTGGCTTCCATCGCCGCATGCAGCGGAACCGTTCTTCAGAACATTTTGGAAAAGAAACGGATACAGCTTGAGGAGATGACCATCCAGACAAAGGAAGAGCGGGTTCCCGAAGAAGCGGGCCGCATCAAAAGCATTCATCTTCACTTTATTGTAAAAGGGAAAAATCTGAAGGCTGAGCACATGAAAAAAGCGCTCAGGATCGCCTTGAAAAACTGTTCGATGGCCAGGTCTGTTGAAAACTGTATCGACATCAAGGAAACGTTTGAGATTGAGTGAATGTTTAGAGCACTCTGCAATGCGGAATCAATAAGTATGTCTGCATATAATCCGAAAGGTTCGTACAACAATAACCTACAACGAAAAAAGTAAAGAAAAGAGGAATTGAAAATGGGCCGTATCTTCTTTTTGATGATGGCTGCCGGTGTTCCCCTTTCCATTGCGGGGAGCCTGTTGCATTGGCCGTCAACTTTGCTGTTTATCATTTATTGTCTGACCATCATCGCGCTGGCAAGCTATATGGGCAGGGCGACCGAGAGCCTTGCGATTATTGCCGGCCCCAGAATCGGCGGACTGCTCAATGCCACATTCGGCAATGCCGTTGAACTGATCATTTCGATTTTTGCTTTAAGGGAAGGGCTGGTCGGCATTGTGCTTGCATCTTTGACAGGTTCTGTTCTGGGCAACCTGCTGCTTGTCGCCGGCCTGTCGTTTTTCATCGGCGGTTTGAAATATAAACGCCAGGAATTTAACGTGTATGATGCCAGACATAATTCGGGACTGTTGATGTTTGCGATCATCGTCGCCTTCGTCATCCCTGAAGTGTTCGCGGCGGACATGACGGAGCCGCGGAAGCTGTCGATGAGCGTCGGTATCAGCGTCATTATGATTCTGCTTTATGTAGCGGCGCTTTATTTCAAGCTTGTCAGCCATCGCGGCGTCTACCAGACGAACGCAACCGAGGCTCAAGAAGAGCACGAAGACCCGGAATGGAATGGAAAGCGCGCGACATTGATTTTGCTTTTGGCCACAATTGCCGTCGCCTACATTTCCGAAAATCTCGTCCACACCTTTCATACGGTGGCTGAACAATTTGGCTGGACCGAGCTGTTTATCGGTGTCATCATCGTTGCGATTGTCGGCAATGCAGCGGAACACGCTTCCGCCGTCATTATGGCTTATAAAAACAAAATGGATGTCGCGGTCGAAATCGCGATCGGGTCAACGCTGCAAATTGCGATGTTTGTCGCACCAGTGCTCGTGATCGCTTCTTTGTTTTTTGAAACGAGCATGCCGCTTGTCTTTACTTTGCCTGAACTCGTCGCGATGGCGTCTGCCGTTCTGTTAATGGTTGTGATTTCCAATGACGGGGATACCAACTGGTTTGAAGGAGCGACATTGCTGGCGGCCTATATCATCATGGGGATCGGGTTTTTTCTTCTTTAAAAAAATTGGGATAAAGGCGTCCTATCCGGAAAACAATAAGGGAAAAGAAACAGAAAGAGTGATAGTATGAAAAAGCTTTTGTATTTTGCGCTGACTGCGTTTTTATCCTTTAGTTTTTTCGCTGTACAGGAAGCTGATGCAGCCAAGCCGATCAAAATTCCAAGCTCTGTCACAAACATTTCCAAAGAGAACACATACCCGAACGCTTCACAGGACCAGCCGCGGCTGCAGCCGAGCGAGCTAGCCGAAGAGCTGCTGAAAACAACCGATATCGCGATTGAGAACCCTCATCTGATTAAGATGCTGAATGAGTCAAGCATATCCGGTACACCGCTGGCGATCGGGTACAGAGCGACGATCTATTTGGGAAAATGGGCGCTGGGATATACATCGAATGAAACCGTTGCGAATTGGGAATACCGCAAAATTAACACAAACCGCTTTGACAACAGAGGCGGAAAAGCGCCGGCCGAAATCACTTATGCACAAGAACAGACAAGCAAAATCAAAGGCGGCTTAACGGCAAAAGTGCCGAAAGCAGAAGATGTCAAAAACATGATGATGCTCAAAGCCATGGAAAAAACGAAGCTGCCGCTCGCTTTTGAAACGGTGGTCGGAGCCGGTACAAAGCGCGATCAGGTCTACAAGGTGCCGCCGAAAAAACTCGGCCTTCTAAACGCGTATGCACCGGCAGTGAATGAAAAAGGAAAGGTCACATATGGCGAGGTCTATCTCGTTTTAAAAGGCAATAAAAGAAAGCTTGTCGTCAAAAACATCACATCTCAAGGGATCGGAGCGTGGATTCCTGTACAGGATCACCTGACATTCGGTTTTCAGCTGAGCCACCAGCCGAGATAAAGAAAAAGCAAGCCTGATGAACCGGCTTGCTTTTTCTTTATACTCTCGCTTTCCGGGAAGAAAAATCAACATCTTGATAATAGCTGTTTTTGACGAGCACATTAGGGCCGAGGCATTTGACATTCGGACAATGGCAGTTCAGCTCTTGGGCCAGCTCTGTATTTCTCCACTTCGCATAGGCGCTTTGCAGACTGTCTGTTTGAATGTTGCCGAGCGGCGGAGTGTCGCCGAAATCGGTCACGATGATATCGCCGTCAAAAATATTGACATTCAGGCGTGATCTGCCGTCAGGGTCGTTTCTGACCGTGACGTTTTTCGCATCGCGCAGCCTTTTTAAAAGAAGCTGATCTTCCGGATCAGGACTGCAGGCGTAAAATGGCAAAGTGCCGAACAGCATCCACGTCTGCTCATCGCGGATGTCGAGAAGGTGATGGATCGCTTTTCTCATCTCCTTCAAGCTCAAGGATTCAAGGGCACTTGCAAAATCGCTCGGGTACATCGGATGCACCTCATGCCGCTGACATTTCATTTCGTCGACGATTTGACGGTGGATATGTTCAATATGAGGCAGTGTTCGCTTATTGAGCATCGTCTCAGCGGAGACCATCACCCCTTCGTCAACAAGAATCCGGCTGTTTTCGATCATTTTCTCAAAATAGCGGGCTCGCTGGGCAAACGTCGGCTTTTTATCCATCATCGCAAAGCCGATTTCGGCAAAGTCTTCGACGGTTCCCCAGTTGTGTGAGATGTGAAGCACATCCAAGTAAGGGATGATCAGCTCATAGCGGCCGATATCGAGCGTCAGGTTTGAATTGATCTGCGTCCGTACGCCGCGCTCGTGCGCATATTTTAATAAAGGAACAACATATTCCTTGACCGATTTTAATGAAAGCATCGGCTCGCCGCCGGTAATGCTTAATGAACGGAGCCGCGGAATCTCATCGAGCCGCTTGAGAAGAAGGCTGAGCGGCAGTGCATTCGGATCCTTCGGCCTGAGCGTATATCCGACGGCACAGTGCTCACAGCGCATATTGCAAAGAGTCGTCGTTGTAAATTCAACATTTGTCAGCTGTATATCTCCATATTGGTCAACGTCCATATATGCTTCCCACGGATCATATTCCGGGGTAATCGGACGAACCTGCGTTTTTTCTGTCATCGCATATCTAACTCCTTTATTGATAGGACATACTAATTATAGCCCAACTATTCATTTTAGACCTCATCTTCAAGCTCTGCAAGTGACGGATCATTGAAAAAAGGCTGTTTATAGGCTACCATAAAGGAACAAAAGGAGGAGAAGCATGGGTAACGCAGTACATGACAAAGAACAGCAAGTCAATTATTTGAAAAACAGATTGGATATGTTTATGTCTGTCATCGATTCGTTAGACCCTGAATCGACGGACATTGAAGATATTGACAGACTGATCAGTATGCTTGACGATTTGGAAGCCAAATATGAACGCTTTAAAAAAGACTGGAAATAAAACCGCGCATCCCGCCGCGGTTTTTTTGTTTTCCAAGTGTTGCTTGGTATGAAAAGATGACCGGTTTTGCACAATAAGAAAAAATGAGGTTGGGAGCGAAAATCATGAAACGAATCTGTGCAGCATGCTGCGGATTCCTGCTGATGCTGACCTTTGCGGCCGATGCCGAGGCGATATCCAACAAGGCGATTCATTGGGGTTTTTCCAAAAGCAAAAACCATCAGCCGGCAGATGCGGGAAAAGAGCTGAACAGCCTGTTAAAGCAGTATGATGCTTTTTATTTGGGCAACACAAAAGAAAAAACGATCTACTTAACCTTTGACAACGGCTATGAAAACGGCTACACGCCCAAGGTGCTTGATGTCTTGAAAAAACAAAACGTCAAAGCGGCCTTTTTTGTAACGGGGCATTTTGTCAAAGACAAACCGGAGCTGATTAAACGCATGGCTGAAGAGGGCCATATTATCGGCAACCATTCATATCACCACCCTGATTTAACGACAAAAACAAGCCGCGTCATTCAGGAAGAATTGGAATCCGTCACAGAAGAAGTGGAGAAGATCACCGGCAAAAAGGACAATCTCTACCTGCGGCCGCCGCGCGGTGTCTTCAGCGAGCGTGTGCTTAAAGAAACAAAAAAACTCGGCTATCAAACCGTTTTTTGGTCAGTTGCTTTTGTCGATTGGAAAATCGACGCGCAAAGAGGGTGGAAATACGCTTACGACAATATGATGAAGCAGGCTCATCCCGGTGCCATCTATCTGCTTCATACGGTATCAAAAGACAATGCGGAAGCGCTTGATCAAGCCATCACAGACTTAAAAAAAGAAGGGTACACATTTAAAAGCCTTGATGATTTGATGTTTGAAAAATATATGATGCTAAAGACCCTTTAAAAGGAAAAACCTCCTGAAATTACCTGAGGGGGTTTTTTGTTTATTTCATCTTTTATATTTCCCCTAGTCAATTCCATAGAATAAAAAACCATTTTATATACATATATTACTAGATTTGCAGACGTAATAGGTATATGATAGAAATGAAGGGGGAGTAAACCATGTCAAATACAGTAAAGTCAGTCACATCACCCAAAAAATTTATAGCAGGAAAACGATTGCTAGAACATTTAAACGACTACATTAAAGATTTTGGCGACAAGGCTTACATCATTTGCGACGAATTTATTTTAGAGCGGGCTCAGAAAGAAGCCGGAGATTCGATTCAAAAAGCCGGTAATCAAGCCGTTTTTGAAAAGTTCAATTATGAATGCACACAGGAAGAAATCGACCGTAACCGCGGGCTGGCGCTCGAGGCAGGCGCCAATATCATCGTTGGCATCGGCGGCGGAAAAACGCTTGATACCGCGAAAGCGACCGCTTATTATGAAAAGCTGCCTGTTGTGATTTTCCCGACGATCGCTTCCACAGATGCTCCATGTACGGCGCTTGCCGTGATTTATAAACACGACGGGTCGTTTGACCGCTATCTGTTTTTGCCGACGAACCCGGATGTCGTTCTGGCGGATTCAGAAATTCTATCAGGTGCGCCGGCGCGCTTTTTCGCAGCCGGTATCGGCGACGCGTTGGCGACGTATTTTGAAGCGCGGGCATGCTATCGTGCAAACGGTGATAACCTCGTGCTGATGAAGCCTTCAACAACAGGCTTGGGCCTTGCGCGCCTCTGCTATGACACGCTCCTGGAAAACGGCGTGAAAGCGATGCAGGCCGTTCAGCGCAATGTCTCAACCCGAGCCGTTGAAGACACGATCGAAGCGACGATTTATTTAAGCGGAGTCGGCGCCGAATCGGGCGGGCTCGCCGCAGCCCATGCGATCCACAACGGCATGACGGCAGTTCCCGCTCTTCATAACGCCCAGCACGGGGAAAAAGTGACGTTCGGCCTTCTGGCACAGCTCGTCCTTGAAAACGCCCCGGCCGAAGAGCTTGAAACCGTCATCAACTTCATCAAAGGCGTCGGCCTCCCGTTAACACTGAAAGATTTGGGTGTCGACGAATTTGTCGAGGAAGAATGGCGTCAAGTCGCTCAAAGCGCCTGTGCGGAAGGAGACACAATGGGCAACATGCCATTCCCTGTCACACCTGACGACGTATACAGCGCCATTATTGCCGCCAATGCGATTGCAGAATCTTATCATGATTGATCATGAAAAAAGCCGCTTCCTCCATGGATGCGGCTTTTTTATTTGAATCGGTGATGATTTCCTTCTCGGTCTATTTGCAGACCTTAACCCTTATGCCGGGTTCTTCTAATAAACCCGATGCTGTATGTCTTTTGCGAAGTCGACTGTTTCCGCTTTAAAGGCAAATCCATCGACAATTCGAGGCGTGAGCATGACAAGCTCAGTCTCTTTTCCATCATTGTTCAGCTTGACCGTGCAGTCCATGTTTCCGCCTTCTTCATCTCCATCATATTCACATGAACTTGCTTGTTGAATATATTCCACCGTGTCTCTTCCTGACGCGTTCCATTTCAGCAAGAACATCAATTGCTCTGTTAAAAGCGGGTAGACCGCTGTAAATCCGATAATGAGCAGGAATAGCTTCAAGCGAATCCAAGCCACCTCTCTGTAATAGAGCGAGGTCAGCGCAAATCCTGTGATCATGAGCAAAAGCCCGGCCAAAGAAACGTAATGCAGTCCGGCCGAACTTTGGACGGGGCCGCCCCAAAAACGTAAAACCGCTTCACCTGCCGATGGGTTTTGGCACAAAGCAGCAAACCGAAAACCATCAGGCAGATGCCGGCCGAGCCTTTGTGCAGCTTCATATGATTCCCTCCTTATCTATAGAAATAGTCGAAGGGAATCACAAAATGTTTCCTTGTTTACTTGAAAATGTCAAACCATCCTTTATGACGGAACCAGATGATCATTCCGATGACAACGGCAGCCATCATTCCGAGGACGAAAAAATAGCCGTAGCGCCAATGAAGTTCAGGCATGTTGTCAAAATTCATGCCGTATACGCCGACAATGAAGGTCAGCGGGATGAAAATCGTGGAGACGATCGTCAGCGTCATCATGATGGCGTTCATTCGATTGGAGTTCAGCGTCTGGTAGCTGTCCCTTAAATCAGCGGTCATGTCCCGGTTGTTTTCCACAATTTCAGTCAGCTTCAGCAGGTGGTCATAAATATCGTTGTAATAAGCTTTTCTTTCGCGGTTTTCCTTTGTATGTTCGATGTTTAAAATTCGGTAGAGCAAATCGCGCATCGGGATGATCGTTCTTCTGAGCTTCAACAGATCCCCCCTGATATCAAACACTTCATTCATCAGTGTGCCAAACGTTTTCCTGCTGTCGCTTTCAGCGATTTCATTGAGCCTGTCTTCAATTTGATAAAGGATCGGAAAGTATTCATCAACAAGCTGGTCCATGACCATATAAGCGATATGGTTCGGCCCTTTCTTCCACATGTCCTTGTTTTCTAAAAACCGTTTTCGCACTTTTTCAATGCCGTCCGATTGATGGAGATGAAATGTGACGATAAAGTCTTTTCCGGCGAATAAATCCACTTCTTCAGACGCCAATGTCTTTTGGTTTAAGGCATGTATGACGTAAAACACGTATTGTTCATATTGATCAAGCTTAGGACGCTGCAAATAATGGAAGCAGTCCTCGATTGACAAAGGGTGAAAGTGAAAATGATTTTGCAGTAGAGTTGCTTCTTCGTCTGTCGGCCGGTCAAAATCGGTCCAATACCATTCGATATCCTGATCTTTCAGCCGTTCTGCCGGGACATCCGATAAAAGCTTTCCGTCTTTTGTAACCGCCATAGTTTTGAGCATTGGCAACCCTCCACCTTCATCATAGCATGCTGCCTTGGAACTTGAATCATTCGGCTTTTTACTCATTTTCGCTCTTTTTTCACTAAAAAAGCAAACATGGTATACTGTGGACAAAGAAGAAAAGGGATGGGAAGCCATGTGGAAGGAAAAAGTAAGCATATCACCGCCATATCATTTTGACCGGGTGTTGGACAGGCTATCGCTTGATCCGCTCAACGCCGTCGACCTTGAGAAAAGGGAAGTCAGGCTCCCGCTTCGCAGCCGCGAAAAAAAGCCGTCCGTCGTCACGGTTCAGGCAACAGGCACTGCGGAAGCTCCGGAATTTATCGTCAGCGGAACAGAAGATCAAGCCGGCATGATGAAAGAAGTCAAACGGATCTTCAGGTGGGAAGAAAGCCTCCAGCCGGTGCTTGATCATTTTTCAAATACGAGCTTGTCAAAGCTGTTTGAAGAGCACGCGGGGACGCCTTTAGTGCTTGATTTTCATTTGTATCATTGCCTGATGAAGTGCATCATCCACCAGCAGCTCAATCTCTCGTTCGCATATACGCTGACCGAGCGATTCGTGCACACATTCGGCGAACAAATAGACGGCGTCTGGTTTTATCCGCTTCCCGAAACGATTGCACAGCTTGACTACAGCGATTTGCGCGAGCTCCAGTTCAGCATGAGGAAGTCCGAATATGTGATCGATACATCAAGAATGATTGCCGGTGGAGACTTAAACCTTGATGAACTTACACTATTATCAGATGAAGATGTCATGAAAAAGCTGGTGAAAATCAGAGGCATCGGACCGTGGACAGTGCAAAATGTTCTGCTGTTCGGGCTCGGCTGTCCCAACCTTTTTCCGATCGCCGATATCGGCCTGCAAAATGCCATCAAACGCCATTTTGGCTTGAAAGATAAACCGGCAAAAGAAGAAATGCTTGATATGAGCAAGGCGTGGGAGCCTTATTTAAGCTATGCTTCCTTATATTTATGGAGAAGCATTGAATAGAATGGAGAGAACGTGATTGAAACAGGAAAGAAAACGATCATCAGCAGAATTAAAAGTGGGGCAGCAATTTCCGCTGACGATCAAACGCCTCGGCATCAATGGCGAAGGCGTCGGCTATTTTAAGAAAAAGGTCGTGTTTGTTCCCGGGGCCCTGCCCGGAGAGGAAGTCGTCGTCGAGGCGACAAAGGTGCATCCGAAGTTTTCCGAAGGGCGGGTCAAAAAGGTTCGCAAACGCTCCGAGCACCGCGTAAAACCGCCCTGCATCATCTATGAACAGTGCGGCGGCTGCCAGCTGCAGCATTTGGCTTACGACCAGCAGCTGAAAGAAAAGCGCGATATCGTCATTCAATCGCTTGAACGCCACACCCGTTTCGATATCGGCAAAATGGATATCCGGCCGACAATCGGAATGGAAAATCCGTGGCATTACCGGAATAAAAGCTCATTCCAGCTCGGACGCACAAAAAACGGGAAAATGGTGGCCGGCTTGTACGGACTTGATTCCCACCGGCTCGTTCCGATCACGGAATGCATCGTCCAGCACCCGGCGACGAACAAAACGACGCAGACCGTTAAACAGATTCTCGAAGACTTCGGGATTACCGTCTATGACGAACGGAAGCGGACCGGCGATGTCCGCACGATCGTCACAAGAGTCGGCTTTGAAACGGGCGAAGTGCAGGTCGTGCTTGTCACGGCAAAAAACGAACTCCCCCGCAAGGAGCTGATCGCAGAAGAAATCAAAAAACGCCTGCCAGAAGTAACATCGGTCATCCAAAACGTCAACAAAGCGAAAACATCCGTCATTTTCGGCGAAGATACAAGGCTGTTAGCGGGAAACATGGTCATCCAGGAATTTCTCGGCGACGTCTCATTTGAGCTGAGTTCCCGGGCTTTTTTTCAGCTCAATCCGATCCAGACGGTCAAGCTCTATGACGAAGTCAAAAAAGCGGCTAAGCTGACAGGGCGCGAAAAAGTCGTTGACGCCTACTGCGGGGTCGGCACGATCGGCATGTGGATCGCCGACGGCGCAGGCGAAATCCGCGGTATGGACGTGATCAAAGAATCGATCGCTGACGCTAACAAAAACGCTAAAAAGCACGGAATCAAAAATGCCCAATATGTCACAGGCACGGCCGAACATTGGCTGCCAAAATGGACGAACGAAGGCTTCCGCCCCGACGTCGTCATCGTCGACCCGCCGCGAACAGGCTGTGACCGCATGTTCTTGGACACGATCCGAAAGGTCAAGCCGAAGCGGTTCGTATATGTCTCCTGCAACCCGTCGACACTTACCAAAGACTTGCAGTACTTGGCGAAGGACTATCGTGCCGAATACATCCAGCCTGTCGATATGTTTCCGCAGACGGCGCATGTGGAGTGCGTTGTACAGTTGGTTTTAAAAAATCATTGAACCTGTGAAAATTGAGTTTTTTCCCTAAGAGAAATCATTATCAAAAAAGCGGCCGTTGATTGGCCGCTTTAAACACTGTCTTTATCATTCAAGGCCAGCTCATCTTCAGGGAATGCATCATCCCCGCTATCATCAAGGCGTAAAAAATCTCAAAGGAGGAACCGCCCATGAAAAGACTCTGCATCATCCCGTGCGGCGCGAAAAAAATCTGGGATGTCGATCCGGAAAGAGGGCCGTCTCCCGCGAAGGATGTTTATATGAGTCCGTTTCACCAAGCCTGTCGTACATATGCGCAGAACTTTTTTGACGACTGGGTGATCCTTTCAGCCAAACACGGCTTTCTGAGCGCTTGCGATATCGTTCCTGAAAACTATGATGTCACCTTTGGGACGGGTCACCCTGAGATCATGACAGCGGAGGCGCTTAAAAAACAGGCCGCAGAGAAAAAACTGCTTGGGTTTGACGAGGTTGTCATGCTCGGCGGGAAAAAATATCGTCCGGTTTTAAGAAGCGTGTTTGGCGATCCTCAGCTTATCACCTATCCGCTCGGTGGATACCGGGGAATCGGCTATATGCTTCAGGCGCTGCAAAAAGCCGTCGCTTGCGGCCGTGAACTGGAGACAAAATGATTTTCATTTTGTCTCTTTTTTTGTAACAAATTCTGTGTTTTCACTACTAATATATGAATGGAAAATCAGTGAACTGCTACATGCGGGAGCGCTCAACCTGGGAGGGGAATGATGGAGGATAAGAACCGCTCTGTTATCACAGATTTGCTGCCTTTATATCATGAGGGGAAGTTAAGTAAAGAGACGGCTGAATGGCTTGAAGAACAGGCCGCAAACAATGAAGAATATCGAAAGCTTATGGTGTGTGAGACACCTCCTGAAACAATACATAAACGCATGAATCGCAAGCTCTCCATTTATCAATTGATATTGACTGCGATATCGCTTTTCCTCGCGATCAAAACATCGCTTTTAAACGGAAGCTTCGGCTTTATTTTATGGTATACAGTGCTTGGCATCCTGGCTTATCTGTTCTATCGGAAGGTGAAAGTCGTTCTCCTTCTTTCCTTTGTTCCGATGTTGATTTGGGGGCTTGCCGATGCCATCACAGGCTGGGATGAGGGATTCGCAAGCTCCGTGTTTGGAGCCGTGCTGCTCGCTGTGTTTCACGGTTTATTCGCTATGGCCGGCTGTTTGCTTGGCTGGCTCTGCTTAAAGCTGAATGAAAGCAGGGGTGTGTTGAAAAAGAAAGTCGGCCATGGTGCACTGCTCTTGGCGGTGCCGGTATGCATCCTTTCCATATACAATGCTTTTAATGGAAACCCGATTAGCGAAATGCTTGCTAAGAAATCGCTGGAGCGCTATTTGACGGACCGCTACCCAGAGAAAAACTTGCGGTTAGGGGATGGCTTTTATAACTTTAAGTTCGCCGACTACTCGTTTGATGTCATTGAAGCAGGTGATGAAACAAAATCCTTCGCCTATGACTTTACAGTAGCAGGTTGGCTCCATCCTGAAATCACCTTTCACGGCATCCGCGAGGCGAATCTCAATAAACCGTTGATGGAGCGGCTCGGCGAAGAAGCCGCAAACGAACTCAAGACTGTTTTATCCAAACAAGTGAAAAACGTGGCGGCTGTCGATGTTTACGTCGAAGTTTTAAAAGGCCGGCTGCCGGAAGATGCAAAATGGGGCAAAGACATTAAGCTGGATCAGCCGATGCAAATTGATATTGTACTTGATGCCGAAAATGCCGATCAACAATCCGTCTTCAGCGCGGCCAAAAAGATCCAGCACGTGTTAAACACAGAAGGATATGACTATGAAACGGTCAATATCAATGCCAACATATTTGACGGAGACAACGTCAAAGACGGATATGTAAAATATAGCGCATTTTTTGAAAAAGACACGGAGATCAAACTGAAGGATGTGGAAAAAGAGATATGAAAATGACGGCGGGGTTGCTAAACCCTGCCGTTCCTTTTTTAAAAAAAGAGCGGTTTATTTTTGCATAAAATCACACAAATAAGAAAAAAATAGCAATTGATCTATCATAAGAAAGGATGTTGTGTGATGAAAAAATTATCGCTTTGCCTTGTGCTGATCGTTCCAATGGCTTTTGCCGCGGGCATTCCTTCCGTACATGGGAAGACGCAGGAGTATCAAGATTTAACGGAAGAGCAAAAGAATGAGCTGTCAACCTTGCAAAAAGACATTATGGAAAAGAAAAAACAGCTGATCGACAGATATGTGGAATATGGAATGATGGATGAAAAAAAAGGAAGCGACATCAAAAAACATATGGAACAGCGGTATGAAAAAGAGAAAAAAGAAGGATTCATGCCGAAATGGGGGCATCATCAAAAAAAGTTTCATCATCGCATCCATTATTAACCCCGTTTCTTACACTGCCAGCCCAATTTCTTCGTGACAAAAGTGTAAAGACAGGTGTAAACTAATACTCATGTAAATCAGCTAAGAGATAAAGAGGTGTTGTGAGTATGAAGAAGAATCGTCCGATCTCAGAGCGGAAGCTGCTTGGCATCGCCGGTCTGGGCTGGCTGTTTGATGCAATGGACGTCGGCATATTATCGTTTATCATCGCGGCTTTGCACGCGGAATGGAATTTGTCGCCTGAGGAAATGAGCTGGATCGGCAGTGTCAATTCCATCGGGATGGCCGTCGGGGCTTTTGTGTTTGGGCTGCTGGCTGACCGCGTCGGAAGGAAGCATGTGTTTATGATCACGCTGCTGTTTTTCTCGGTCGGCAGCGGTTTATCCGCTTTCACAACGACATTAACGGCATTTTTGATTTTGCGGTTTTTTGTCGGCATGGGATTGGGAGGAGAGCTTCCCGTCGCTTCGACGCTTGTTTCGGAAACGGTCGCACCTGAGCGGCGGGGAAGAATTGTTGTCTTATTGGAAAGCTTCTGGGCGTTTGGCTGGCTGGCGGCAGCACTTATTTCATATTTTATTATCCCGGCCTACGGCTGGCAGGTTGCCCTTCTCATCACCGCCGTTCCGGCTTTCTATGCGCTGTATTTGCGTCTGGCATTGCCGGATTCGCCAAAATACGAAAATCTCGACCAACAACAAAAAACGACTGTGCTGGAAAATGTGAAAAGCGTATGGTCCCGCCGCTACGCCCGCCCTACGGCCATGCTGTGGATCGTCTGGTTTTGCGTGGTCTTTTCCTATTACGGCATGTTTTTATGGCTGCCGAGCGTGATGGTGATGAAGGGATTCAGCATGATTAAAAGCTTTGAATATGTATTGATCATGACGTTGGCGCAGCTGCCCGGCTATTTTTCAGCGGCCTGGCTGATTGAAAAAGCCGGACGGAAAATGGTGCTGATGATCTATTTATTGGGCACTGCTGTCAGCGCCTACTTTTTCGGAAACGCCGAATCACTGGCTCTTCTTTTGGCGTCCGGGATGCTGTTATCGTTTTTCAACCTCGGAGCCTGGGGAGCGCTTTATGCTTATACACCCGAACAGTATCCGACAGCGATCAGGGGAACCGGTGCGGGTATGGCAGCGGGATTCGGCAGGATCGGCGGTATTTTGGGACCGCTTCTTGTCGGTTATCTTGTCAGTCAAGGCACAGCGCTTTCCATGATTTTCTTCATCTTCTGCATTGCGGTTTTAGCTGCGGTCGCCGCCATTTTCTTTTTGGGATCGGAGACGAAGCAAAAAGAGCTTGCATAGGTTGAGGGCTCTGTTTCATAATGGAAGGAAACGAGAGTCTGGAAAGAGCTGATATAAATGAGAAAAAAAGCAATTTGGATCGGTATCCTGTTTTTGCTGCTCGTCATCGGCGGCTCTATTTATAACGGTTTCAACGGGAATCCGCTCAGCCGCGCGCTGGCTGAAAAAAAGCTGCTCTCATATTTAGAGGAAACATATCCTGAGCGACATTTGCAAATCAAAAACAGCTTTTACAATTTTAAATATGCAGAATACGTTTTTCATATATCAAATCCAACAGACAAACGGACGGATGAGTTGATTTTCACCGTCAAAGGGCTTATCCATCCAGAAGTCACCGAAGACGGCATCATCGAAGCTGAGCATCAAAAAACGGCAGCCCGGATAAGCGGGGAAGCGGCCGAGGAAATGAAGAAACACCTTGATGAAGCATTGGAAAATGTCATGCGCGTTCAGGTTGACCTCTCCGGAAACAAGCCTTTCAAAAAGAACAGCAAATGGAACAAGGCGATGAAACAGGAGCATACGGTTGCGGTCTCCGTCACTTTAAATTCCGGACGGGGCGGCAAAGAAGAGTTTTATCAACAAGCGAAGGCCGTCAGAGAACGCTTAATGGGCTATCGATATGACAAACTGGATATAACAGGTATGGGCTTGGACGGGGAAGGCCGGCCGGGATATGCCAAATACAGTGTACGGATTGAAAGCGGTAAGGATACAGCGCTTCAAGATGTTCAAGTTTTAGCAAATCATGAGAAATGAGAGAAGGAGTGAATCCCTTCTCTTTTTTACTTGAAAACATATGGGTGATTTGTACTATTGATGTCAAGGTGTGAAGGGAATAGAATCATATTAAGAACGAATAATGTCGGGATTGTTACTGGTGAAGCAGGCAAGACCTAGAATGTGCTAAATGGAACCGCGCCTTTAGTGTGCTTTTTTGCGCCTATCGGTTGATGTCCTTTCGCACATTTTAGGTCTTTTGTTGTTGCAGGCCAAAAGAGATGACCAAGCTATTTTTCTTTAAGAATATGGTCCGATTTTCATTTTGATCGTTTTTTAGTGATTTGATAGGATAGAAAAATTAGAGGAGGTCACCGTTGTGCAGCATCAAGAGATTGCAAGAGAACTGTTGCCCCTCATTGGAGGCGCGGATAATATCATCAGCATCAGCCATTGCACGACAAGGCTGCGCTTCACTGTCAGAGATGAGGAAAAAATAGATATAGAGGCCATTGAAAGGATGGCGGCTGTACAGGGGACTTTTTTTAGATATGGTTTATTTCAGATTATTTTCGGTGCGGGCATCGTCAATAAAATTTATAGAGAAATGGCTCAGTACAGCGATCCCGCTCCTATGGATCAAGAGAACACGCCGGAAGCGCAGTCTGGAATCAATCTATTGACGAGATTTGCAAAAACATTGTCTGATATTTTTGTTCCGATCATCCCGGCGATCGTTGCAAGCGGGTTGCTCATGGGGGTTATCGGTGTCATAAAGGAATTCCGCCTGGCCGCCTATGACGGTCCCGTCATGAAAATGCTCGATATTTTTTCAAGCGCTGCATTTGTCATTCTGCCTGTGCTGCTCGGGTTCAGCGCGGCTAAACGGTTCGGCTCGAATCCGTTTTTAGGGGCCGTCATCGGCGGAATCCTGACTCACCCGGATTTGCTCGATCCGGAAATGCTTGGCAGCCAAACACCGTCCTTTGCAGAGATCCTTGGATTTCAAGTGCCTCTCATCGGCTATCAGGGGACGGTTATCCCGATTCTTTTGTCTGTCTATATCATGAGCAAAATTGAGCGGTTTTTGCAAAGAATCGTTCCCCGGTCATTGGATTTGATCGCCATTCCATTTCTGACGGTGATGGCTTCCGGATTTGCCGCACTGTTTATCATGGGGCCGGCTTCTCTTTTCATCGGCCACTTGATGAGCGATTGTTTGGGGTTTATTTATCAAAATGCAGGGGCGGCTTCCGGATTTTTATTTGGCGGGCTTTATTCACTGCTTGTTTTGACCGGCCTCCATCACGGCTTTTATGCGATTGAAGCGTCCCTGCTCGCAGATCCCGAATACGGTGTCAACTTTTTGCTTCCGATTTGGTCGATGGCCAATGTCGCTCAAGGGGGTGCGGGTCTGGCCGTTTTTCTTATGACAAAAAACGCGGAAGTAAAAAAGATCGCCATCCCTGCATCACTCACTGCTTTTTTGGGAATTGTCGAGCCCGTCATGTTTGGTGTGAATCTGAAACTGATTCGTCCGTTTATCGGGGCATCGATCGGAGGCGCGCTTGGCGGCGCATATGTCGTCGTCATGAATGTAGCGGCAAATTCATACGGACTTTCCGGCATACCGATGATTTCGATTGTTCTTCCTCTCGGGCCGGCTAATCTGATTCATTACTTAATCGGATTTGCGATTGCAGCGGTTTCCGCGTTCATTGCAGCTCTATGTCTCGGGTTCCAAGAAGAAAAAGAATAATTCCGTTTTCATTCGTCAAAACAGGATGAAAGGAAGGCAGCTATGAAAATAAAGAAAATCTTAAATAACAATGCGCTAGTTGTAAAAGATGAGGATGAAGAAAAAATTGTATTAGGGTCTGGGGTCGCATTTCAGAAGAAGAAAAATGATGTTGTCGACAGGTCGAAAATCGAGAAAATATTTGTCATGAAAGACTCATCAGAATACCGCCAATTTGAGAAAATCTTAAAAACACTGCCGGAAGACCACATCCAGGTTGCAGAGGATATTATTTCTCACGCGGAAAAAGAGCTGGGGATTAAAATCAATGAACGGATTCATGTCGCCTTTTCCGATCACCTCTCATTTGCGATTGAACGCTTGAGCAAGGGAATGGTGATTAAAAATCCATTGCTTGATGAAGTCAAAGTCCTTTACACGAAAGAATTCCAAATCGGCCGCTGGGCACAAGCCCTTATTAAAGAAAAGTTGAAAATCGAGATCCCCGAAGATGAAGTCGCAAACATCGCCTTACATATTCACACAGCCAAAACAAACGCCGGTGACATGACAAAGACGCTTGATTTGACAACGATGATCAGCGATATCATCAGGGTCATCGAAAACAAATTGAACATCACCATTAAAGATGAAACCATTTCATATGAGCGGCTCGTCACCCATCTCCGTTTTGCGATTCAGCATATCGAAACGGGGGAATCGTTTTACGAACTGGATGCAGACATGATCAGCCTGATCAAAAAGAAGTTTAAAGAAGCATATTTGTGTGCGCGGGAAATCGGAGAATTCGTCAAGAATGAGTACGGGTTTGAATTTCCGGAAAAAGAGCTTTGCTATATCACCATGCATATCCAGAGATTTTATCAGCGCTCTGCGCTTGTTTAACATTGAATGAAAAATGGAGCCGAGTAGTCTTCGGCTCCATTTTTCTATTCAGCATTAATTTCTGTTAATACCTCATGTTCCGTATCTATTAAAAAGCCGCGGACTTTGACATGTGAGGGGATGAATGGGTGCTGCCGAATCATGTCGACACTTTGTTTTATCCCTAAATCAACGGGTTTTCCCCCGTTCAGCCATTCATTCAGATTGCTGAAGGGAAACTCTGGATTGCCATGCTGAAAAAGATAATCGATGGTCTTTAATCTATCGCTTACATGCGGGTTGTTAAGCATGTAATTGTCCAGATCGATATCAGCCGGATCTTCATTTTTGGAGCGGACAATCAATATTTCCTCCGTTTTGTTCTGGATGACAAGCGTGATGATGTCCCTCATTAAATCGCTGTATGGCTGTGAAATATGAGGGAATACGCTTTTTAAAATAACCGTGTTTTCCGGCTGAATAGATGCCGCATGGCAGATTGATTGTTCAAGCTGATCCTCCATCCCGGTAATCAACAACACATTTTTATTTTTCGTTCCTTCCATTCCATTCACCTCATTCATTTTGTTTTTGTCCAGTTCTCCCAGTTTCCGTGCGGATCGATTGAAGCAAGGAGAATCCAGTCGTTTTCCACTTTTTGCCGAAAAGATTGATCCTGTTCAAGCAGCCGTTCGATATGTTCCCGGGGCGCCTCAATGACAATAAGCAGCCGGAGAGGCGCATGATAAATCTCTTGATCTGACAGCATGACAGACTGCCAAGGGAGACCTGTCAGCAAATCACTTGCATTTCCCTGCATAACGCCGAGGCCGGAAGTGACGGTTTGAGTCGCTTTATTTCCGCTTCCGTAATAATGCGGTGCAACGGTTGATGCGTAATACTGCAGATTGATCCATTGGGCCACCGTCCCAGGCCCTGAAATGATGCCGCTAAGGATGGAACCGTCTATGTCATTCCGCCAGTCATAGCTGTGCAGAAAAGCCCTTCCTTCAAGGTTGGCTCCCCGTGTAAGCCGGCGTGTGCCAATAATGAATGAAGCGTTTCGGGCCAGGCCCCATTCGGGACGGATTTCACTCCAATCTTCGGCAAAGCGCTCAATCTCATTGCGCGGATTTTTATATCCAAACTGAGGCAATTCGGCTAAGCGTTCTCCTCCGACAGTGCGGCTGACATCGGGGAGCGCTGACTGAATGCGGTCAAACGCCTTTTGAGCTTTTTCCGACAGCTCAGGTACATAGAGCCAATGCAATTCATCCAATGTTGTAATGTGCTCTGCGGCGGTAAACACCGTATCATCCGGTATGAAGATGCCGTCGGAGCGGAGCCTTCGTCTGACGCTGGGAAGGTTGCATATAGCGGCAAGGACGCGTGCGTTGAAAGCACCCGATGCGCCTCCGCAGGCGCCGCAGTCCAATGCCGAGGCATAAGGGTTATTCGTGCTTCTGCTGCCGTGTCCGCAAATGACAACCAACGGAGCGAACCGGTCTGTGATCCCCATCATCTGTAATGCCTGTCTGGCATAGGCGGCTTTTTCTTCTTCCGTAAATCCGACCGGAATGTCGGCTTCAGGTGTTTCTATGCGATCAAGCGAGAGCTTTGCCTGAGGCTTCTTCAGCCATGCCTTCCGCGCTTTCCGGAAAGCTTCTCCTGCTTTGCGGGGAGCCAGGCTGCGCGCGGTCATTTGCAGGCTCAGCCAAGGACCGCTTACTTCGGGAAGCAGTAAACCCGCCAAAAGATTCTGTTTCATTTTTTTAAAGGCTGAGCTTAGCGAAGCTGCCGCTTTTTTATGTTCTTGAAATGTTTTAAAACTCGATTCTTCAGCCGTTTCTTTTACTCGATGCTGCGGTTTGAGAATGACCGGCAGAGAGCTGTGGCTATGTTGGCTGCCAAGTTCACACGTTTCGATTGCCAGGTTGAAAAAGCCGGCTGTCCCATACGTTTCAAAAGGTCCTGATTTCTCTAATGCACGGCGGAACGGCTCTGAACGGACATCGATACAAAATGCAAGCTGGGCGAGCACCGGTTCACTTGTTTCGGCAGCTGCCGGTTTGTCAGCCGTGAGCTTCTTGATCTCGGCGGCATATGTTTCCTCCCACGCTTCCAGCCAGAGGCGCCTGCACGTCATGCCATCAAAGCGGTGAGCGAGTGTTAAGCGCGCTTTTTGCTCTGCCGGAGAAAGTTTGAGCCATGCGTCAGGAGTGAGGCCGCCCCAATGCAGCCAGGCCGCAATCAAAGGAACGAGCTGCATCTCTTTTTCAGGTTTTGGCTTAGACAGCGGCAAATAAGGCTCAACTAGCATCCATTCCATTGAAAGCCGGATAGCCAGATACTCGAGCAACAGCCCTTCTTCTTCCCGCGAATGCTGGGAGCGCCAGAGCATCATCCCGGCCCATCCCGGCAAAGAAAGCAAATGAGCTTCGAGATAGTCCTGCATGTCTCCATTAGAAATATCAAGTGCTGCGAGCGATCTTTTTAATGCGTCTTTCGGTTCTTCCGGCCACCCATTCAGCCGTTGGCGTTCCGCGCGCGACAGGGCGGGGTCGTGCTCGACAAGCTGCCGCCATGCACTGTAAAACCCTTTTTCACGATGCGGAAGCCGCCATGCCGATTGTGACTCATCAAGGTACAGCTTAGACCATTTAATCACCTGATGGTCAAGGAGGTGAGCGGTTTTTTGTCCGGCAAAAACACTTAGCGGTTTAATAAAGCTCGTTTCCCAGTCAGCATTTACCCCGCTGGAGGCTTGTTTGGCAAGCTTCTTTACATGGGGGGATGACATAAGCTTTTCAGGTATTTCGTCCAGCTTGAGCGCGGCTTTGCAAAACGCTTCTGCTGTTTCCCTCTGCATACCGGGCGGGTGCGAATCAAGCCAATGCAGCAGCTTTTTTTCAAGAATCGCCTCATCAATTTCCCCCCGTTGTTTTGCAGAGCGGAAAATCGAGGGCTTTGGGTAGATGTCAACATGAAGCTGTTGTTTAAGCCGCCGCGCTGTCTGTTCAAATGTTTGTTCTTCAAGACCCATCCACGGATGGCGCGCGGCAAAGGTTTCGATAGGCCAAAGCGGCGCAATGACCCGTGCTGCCGCTTGCACCAATTCGTCGATATTAAGGTCATCGGCCTGATGTTCGGATTTGAAGATCAATTGTTTAGACAATGTGGATGCTGCTTTCATCATTGACGACCTCCTTCTGTAAGATATTGGTCTAGATAGTTCGGCCGTTCTTCGACCGAATCGGAATGGGGCTCACCCGTTTTCACAAGAAGCAGATAAAGTGCGCCGGCCCATGCAAAGCGTTGCCGAATGATCAAAGCGCCGACCGCAGTGCCGAATAACAACACGGCCGCTGTTAAAACAGCCGCCAGAGCGGACGACTGCGCCCCCTGTACAACGGCTTCCTTCAAGAGCCCGTGTAAAACGGAATGAATGACGGCAAACGCGAGAGAAGCCCCCGTTAAAATGAAAAGTCCGGCCATTCGTGTGATGAGTCCGTGCCCGCCTGTGACAAGCTGTCGCCAAGCAACAAACAGTGACCAGCCTAATACAAGGGCGCTGATCAATTGATAGCCATCATCCGCAGCTGTGACCCAGATTCCGGTTACGAGAGTAAGAGCGAAGACGCCGCCTATGATGTTCCAAAAAAGAGCCGGCCTGCCCGGTTTAGATGCGAACGATTCATAACGGCGCACCGCTGATCCGGCTTGCAGGAAAAGGGCGGCTTTGAACAGGCCGTGCAAGACGAGATGAATAATAGCGGCGATATAGGCGCCTAATGCGCATTGGACAAGCATAAAGCCCATCTGCGCGACCGTTGAAGCTGCGAGCTGCCGCTTGTAGTCCGTTTGGACGATCATCATGCCCGTTCCGAGTAAGACTGAAAGAACGGCGGGAACAAGCAGAATAAGCTGCAGCCCGTCACCGCTGAACATCGGTGCGAAACGGGTCAGCATAACCCCGCCGACATTTACGAGTCCGGCGTGCATGACCGCGGAAACGGGAGTCGGCGCAATCGCCGAATCGAGCAGCCAGCGATGGAACGGCCACTGCGCCGCAGGAATCATCACCGTTAAAATGACAAGGAGACCGATTCCGATTTTCTCCCATGAGCTGAGCTGTGCCAGGCTCTCTTCCGCGATGGCGGATGAGAGCTGCCAGTGCCCTGTCGAGAGAGAGAGCCAAAGAGCCGCCGCCGCTATAGCCAGCCAGCTGAGCGCAAAGATCCGGCCCGCATACAAAGCGGCATTTTTCGCGGCCTGCCAAGCGCTGTTTAAACCGATAAGCGCAGTCAAGCCGAGCAGAGTGATTCCCCAGCAAATGAGGAGCCAGCGAAGATCATCGTTCAGCCAGGCGGATGAAGCGCCTCCCGTCGTAAGCGTCAGCAGCAAAAAGAATTTACGATAGGAGCGGTCCCCGAACAAATACCGGACGGAGTAGCGCTGAACGATAAAGCCGATGGTCAAGACAAACAAGGCGATCAGCCAGGCCAGCGAATCCAAGCGCCAAGGAGCTGCAGTATGACCGGTACTTGCCGTCATCACCCCGGCTAGCGCGGCGAGCGGAGGCAGAGCAATGATCTTGGCGTGGACCCGTACAAAGGGCAATGGAACCTTTGGATGCATCACGAGCAGTGCGCTGAATAAACAAAGCGCAAGCGACGCGAAAAATATTTTCAGCCAAAATAAAGAATCTAGCAGATCAAACACCCGGCATCCCTCCGTCGGCATGATGGAAAAAAACATACTGTTTCATGTCTGGCCTTCCTTTCTAAAACGTAAAAAAGCCGGTATATTCAGGCTTGGCCCATTTTCAGCCAATCTTTCTGAATGATACCGGCTTATCTTTAACTCATGTTCATGCTTTAAAGATCTTCCGTTTTTCTATGATAATTTCTTTTGCAGGTCGTTTGCCAATTTAAACACCATGATCCGCTCGCCTGTGTGCGTGCTGATATCCGTATGGAAGCTGACCGTATCTTCACCGGTTAGCTCCTTCATGATGCGGCTCAATTGTTCCCGTCCCGATTCCACCAAGCCGGAGCGGGTTCTTTTGATTGACAACAGCCCTTCTTTTGTACTGCAAAGTTCGTACTCGGCGGGCGTCAAAATGCCGTTTAAGGACACGATGACCATATTTCTGAGAATGTCTGTTTTGACAGATACGGATCCCCGTCCCAAATAGTCTTTTTCCCATTGGGTTAAGGCTTTGCTGATTTCAGCCTCCAAAGACCCCTTCGTCAATTTCTGTTTTTCCAATGTTATATCCTCCTAAAAAAAACGGTATATTTCTTTTCCATATACACAAATATAGGGAAAATGAAATATACCGTCCTATCAAAATGTTAATGTCATGCACGGTAAAGATGACTTTTTCACGCGGCCATAATGCCGTTATAGCCGAATGCTAAAGCTCTTTTGCATGAGATTACGATTATTGACTTTACGGAATGACTTTTTTATATCATAGCTTTTAAGATTTCTCATGTCAATACCGTATTGTTATCGGATGAAAAAGAGCAATGCCCGCCTTAGCAGACGAGCATTGCTTTTGCCACCTCATCGGCTTTTTCTTTTCCGCCTAAAAGTTCTGCAAGTTTAAGGGCGAACGGAATCGTTGTCGCCGGTCCGCGGGAGGTGATGATCTTTCCGTCTGTGACGACCGGCTCATTTGTGATGATATCCGCACCCGTCAATTCTTTTTCAACTCCAGGATAGCAGGTTGCCTTTTTGCCGCTGACAAGGCCGGCTTTACCGAGGGTCATTGTTGCGGCGCAAATAGCGGCGACATATTTTTCCGCAGCGGCGGCTTCTTGTAATGTCTTGTGCAGAGCTTGATGCTCCAGCATTTTCTTGCTTCCGACGTTTCCGCCGGGGAGGATCAGCATGGCCGCCTCACGAAAGTCTGAGTCCTCATACAGTTGGTCGGCTTCCACTACAATTTCGTGCCCGCCTTTCACGCGCCGCGTCCCGTCAAGTGAGACCGTGACGACATCCACTTCAGCCCTTCTTAAAATATCAATCGTTGTAATGGCTTCAATTTCTTCAAATCCATCGATTAAAAAGACGAACGCTTTTTTCATCGTATACCCTCCTTGTATGTTCATTTTACCGATGATTCAGAGATTCCCGCAACTCATTCGGAGACAAAGTGAGACACTGTCTCATTTTGTCTCTTTTTTAGAGACTGCCATCAACAAAAAAACGCTGCCGTATTCATTTTTTCCGTTGGCACGATTTTTGCAAGAAATAAGGGCGTGACGAAAAAAAGACAGGAGGTTTTGCAACATGGAAGCGGCATTGACAAAAGAAAAAGCGGTTTGGATGTACAGAAAAATGCTGGAGATTCGCCGGTTCGAAGACCGGGTGCATGAGCTGTTTGCCCAGGGGATTCTGCCGGGATTTGTCCACCTTTATGCGGGAGAAGAAGCCGTCGCGGTCGGCGTCTGCGCCCATTTGAATGACAAAGACAGCATCACAAGCACACACCGCGGACATGGACACTGTATCGCAAAAGGCTGTGACCTAAAGGGAATGATGGCGGAAATCTACGGAAAGGCCACAGGCCTTTGCAAAGGAAAAGGCGGATCAATGCATATCGCCGATTTTGACAAAGGCATGCTCGGCGCCAACGGAATCGTCGGCGGCGGCTTTCCGCTGGCATGCGGCGCAGCTTTGACAGCAAAATATAAAAATACAAAAAATGTAAGCGTTTGCTTTTTTGGTGACGGGGCCAACAATCAAGGCACATTTCACGAGGGAATCAACCTCGCCGCCATTTGGAAGCTCCCTGTCATCTTCGTCGCCGAAAACAACGGATATGGAGAGGCGACTCCGTTTTCCTATGCGTCAAGCTGCAAATCGATCGCCGACCGGGCAGCCGGCTACGGCATACCGGGCATCCAGGTCGACGGCAAAGATGTGACGGCCGTCTATCAGGCCGCCCAACAAGCGGTAGAACGGGCGAAAAACGGTGAGGGGCCGACATTAATCGAGTGTATGACATACCGGAATTACGGACATTTTGAAGGAGATGCCCAGCGCTATAAAACCAATGAGGAAAAAACAGAGCATCAGGAAGAAAAAGACGCAATCACCGCTTTCAGAAATGAACTGCTGACAAAGCAGGTTTTAACTGAAGCAGAGCTGACCGATATTGAAGCGGCTGTGGCGGAAGCGATAGAGGAAGCGGTTGAATTCAGCGAGAAAAGCGCTTATCCGGATCAAAGTGAGCTCATGACAGATGTTTATGTCTCTTATTAATTCAATAGAAGGGGGAAGAAAAAATGGCGAGAGAATTAAGTATATCAGCTGCCCTGAATGAAGCGATCAAACTGGCGATGAGAAAAGACGACCATGTCATTTTAATGGGTGAAGATGTTGCCGGCGGAGCAGCTGTCGATCATTTGCAGGATGATGAAGCATGGGGCGGTGTGCTCGGCGTTACGAAAGGGCTTGTTCAGGAGTTCGGACGCGAGCGCGTCCTTGATACGCCGATTAGTGAAGCGGGCTATATCGGCGCAGCGATGGCGGCAGCTTCAACGGGGCTCAGGCCGATTGCGGAATTGATGTTTAACGATTTTATCGGCAGCTGTCTTGACCAGGTGCTCAATCAAGGGGCAAAGTTCCGCTACATGTTCGGCGGAAAGGCGGAGGTCCCGATTACGATCAGAACGACGCACGGAGCGGGCTTCAGAGCGGCTGCCCAGCATTCGCAAAGCTTGTATGCCCTTTTTACAAGCATTCCCGGCCTGAAGGTCATCGTGCCTTCATCTCCGTATGATGCCAAGGGGCTGTTCTTGGCTGCGATTGAAGACCAGGATCCCGTCATCTTTTTTGAAGATAAAACATTGTACAACATTACCGGTGATGTGCCGGAAGGATATTACACACTGCCGATCGGCAAAGCGGACGTGAAGCGGGAAGGCGCTGATGTCACGGTTTTTGCGGTCGGCAAACAGATCTATACAGCCCTGGAAGCGGCAAAACAGCTTGCATCAAGGGGAATCGAAGCCGAAGTCATAGACCCGCGCAGCCTGTCGCCGCTTGATGAAGAAGCGATTTTGGCTTCGGTGGAGAAAACGAACAGGCTTGTCATTGTTGATGAAGCGAATCCAAGATGCGGCATTGCCGCAGACATCGCCTCATTGGTCGCTGATAAGGGCTTTGACTTGCTCGATGCGCCGATTAAAAAGGTGACAGCGCCGCATACGCCTGTTCCGTTCTCCCCGCCGCTTGAAGATATTTATTTGCCGACTCCGGAAAAAGTCATCAACACCGTATTGGAGATGCTCGGGGAAACATCGCCTCAAGGTGTTTAACTAACGAAAGGAGAGAGAGAAACATGGCTGTCGAGGTTGTCATGCCGAAATTGGGAATGTCGATGAAGGAAGGCACGGTTTCCGTCTGGAACAAAAAAGTCGGAGAAACCGTTGGGCAAGGCGAAAGCATTGCAAGCATCAATTCTGAAAAAATCGAAATGGAAATCGAGTCTCCTGCTGAAGGAACCATTTTGGATATTAAAGTGCCTGAAGGAGAGGGGGTGCCGCCCGGAACCGTCATCTGCTATATCGGTGAAGCAAACGAACAAGCTGAAAAAACCGATGAAAAAGAGGCTCGGCAAAAAAAGACGGGAGAAAGGATTAAAATATCTCCCGCAGCCCGCAAAATCGCCGAAGGAGCCGGTCTGGACATCAAGACGCTTAAAGGCACCGGACCGGGGGGAAGAATCACGAAAGCGGATGTACTGAAGGCGCTTCCGGAAGAGCCGAAGCAACAAACGAACGAGGCGGATAGACAGCCTGTAAGCATGATGCGGAAAACGATCGCTCAAAGGATGACGGAAAGCCTCCAGCAGAGCGCCCAGCTGACGATCACCATGAAAGCGGATGTCACAAAGCTAACCGACTTGCAGCAGCAGCTCAATGAAACAGCTATAACAAAATATGATACGAAGCTGACGCTGACGGACTTTGTCGCCAAGGCAGCGACGCTTGCGCTGTTGGAGCATCAGGACATGAACAGCGTCTATCAAGACGGAAGACTGACCGTTTTGAAGCATGTTCATCTAGGAATAGCGGCTGCGCTGGATCACGGCTTGGCTGTTCCGGTTGTCAGGCATGCCGAACGGCTGCCGTTGCTTGAACTGGCGAAGAAAATCAAATGGTACGCCAAAAAAGCGCGTGAAGGCAAACTGCTTTCCGATGAAATCGAAGGCTCAACTTTTACCATCACAAATCTCGGCTCATACGGTGTAGAGCACTTCACCCCGATTTTGAATCCGCCGGAAACAGGTATTCTCGGCGTCGGCAAGATGTATGAAACACCTGTTTATCAAGAAGGGGAATTGGCTAGAGGCGTCATTCTTCCGCTCAGCCTGACCTTTGACCATCGCGCTTTGGACGGAGCGCCGGCGGCGGCGTTTCTTGCTGAAGTCAAGAGCTATTTAGAAGATCCGGCATCGATTCTTTTATAGAAAGAAGGTGAATAAACCGTGACACTCGCCGTTATCGGAGGAGGGCCAGCGGGGTATGTGGCGGCGATTACAGCCGCTCGCTCCGGCAGGGAAGTCATTTTGATTGATCAAGGTCCTTTAGGAGGAACATGTTTAAATGAAGGCTGCATCCCGACCAAAGCGCTTTTGGAAAGCGCGGATATGTACGAAAAGATCAAGTCGGCCGGTGAGTTCGGAATCGACCTCACAGAGGAAAACCCGGTGATTCAATGGCAGGCTGTTCAAAACCGTAAAAATAAAATTATCAGACAGCTTGCAGACGGAATCCGGTATTTGATGGATAAAAACAGAATCAAACTGAAGAAAGGAAAAGCGTCCTTTCTTACCGAACACGATGTCTTAATTGAGGACAGCGGAAAGTCCGAGGTGATCAAGGCCGAGCAAATGATTATCGCGGCAGGATCAGAACCGGCCGGGCTGCCATTTGCACCTTTTGACGGGAAATGGATCATCCACAGCGGTAACGCGATGTCGCTTCCGTCTATTCCCGACTCGCTTTTCATCATCGGCGGAGGCATCATCGGCTGCGAATTTGCCAGCATTTTCGGCAGATTGGGCACAAAGGTGGTCATGGTCGAACAGGCGGAACAGATACTGCCCGGTGAGGACCCGGATATTGCAGAATACTTGCGCAGCCGGCTTGAAGAATCGGGAGTAAACATCATGACATCAGTTGCCGTAGAGCAGCTTGATCAGGCAGCAAAAAAAGTTTTCTTGAAAAATGGGAATGAACGTTTTGACATCCGTGCGGATCTTTGTTTAACAGCGATCGGCCGGAAGCCGAGACTGACCGGTTTAAACCTTGACCAGATCGGAATCAAATACAGCAGCAAAGGCATACATGTCAATGAGCACATGCAGACGAACCTGCCCCATATTTATGCGTGCGGGGATATCGCCGGAGGTGTCCAGCTTGCCCATGCGGCATTTCATGAGGGAACGATTGCCGCTTCACATGCATCAGGCCGAAACGTGCAGGTCAATCATCAGGTTATTCCGCGCTGCATTTATACGTCTCCGGAAATCGCCAGCGTTGGCTTAAACGAACAACAAGCACGGGAACAGTACGGGGATGTTCGGATTGGGGAGTTTTCGTTTTCCGCCAATGGAAAAGCGCTTATTTTGAACCAGCCTGCCGGTAAAGTGAAAATCATTGCGGACCCGGAATATCAAGAAATCGCAGGGGTGTCGATCGTCGGTCCGGGCGCCACCGAACTGATCGGGCAGGCGTCCGTCATGATGCATGCCGAGCTGACCGCAGATTCGATGGAGCACTTTATTGCCGCACATCCGACTCTATCAGAAGCCATTCACGAAGCATTGCTGAACACAACAGGCCAAGCAGTCCATTGTTAAAAACAGTTCCGAAAAACTTCGCATGTTATGATGCGAAGTTTTTTCCTAAGGGTAATCAACCATGTTGAAAGCGCTTTTATAATTATCTATAATGAGAAAAAAGCCCTTAGGAGAGGATGGAATGAATCCGACGCCCTGCTATTTAAATACGTGGAAACGCTTTGTCAAGGAGGGGCTTCTCGATCAGGCCCGCCTGAACAAAAGAGTGATGGAGTCATGGTACCGCTGCAAAAAAGCAAATGTGGATCCGTATTTAGATAAAGGACAGTCGATTTTAAAAAAGGAATTATTAAACGCGCAGAAGAAAAAGCATTCATTATTTTTTGAGGCGGCTCTTCCCTTTTTAAAAAACATCAGCCAGGAATTAAAGGAATCGGAAATGATGGCCCTCCTGATCGATGCGGACGGCTATGTCTTAAGCTTGGCCGGAAGTCAAAGGACGCTTGCTGAAGCGGGAAAAATCAATTTTGTCGAAGGTGTGCGCTGGACGGAGGCGGAGGTTGGGACGAATGCAATCGGAACAGCGCTTGAAATCGGCGAGGCGGTTACGATTAACGGCTCTGAACACTTTTCGGTCGCTTCCCACCATTGGAGCTGTTCAGCTGCGCCGATCAAGGATGAAGACGGCATGACCCTCGGCGTGATCGACATTTCCTGTCTGACTGACAGGAGGCACCCTTTCATGCTGGGAATGGCGGCAACAGCCGCACACGCCATCGAACGGGATGTGCAAGTCTCCGCCAAAAGAAAAGAAATGGAGCTTGTCAGCCGCTACCTTGAGAAAATCGAAGCAGATGAACCGTTTGTCGTCTGTAATGAAAAAAAGCGGATTGTATCGGCGAGCAGGCCTGTTCGAGAGCGGTTTTCCGACTGGCGCGGCATGAAGATCGATGAGCTGACAGAAGGGGGGTTTAACGTGCTGCACGAGCAGACCATCCTTTCAGAAACAGATGGCCATCCGCTCGGGACGTCGATCTCATTGGCGGAAGCCCCCCGCAAAAATCCAGCGCAAATATTGATCTCCCATTTCAGCTTTCCGGGAGAACAGGGCACAAGCAAAGCGTTTCAAAAGGCAATTCATGAAATGAAGCTCGCCTCCCAAACGGATGCAAATGTTTACATATGGGGGGAAACTGGATCAGGAAAAGAACTTGCTGCAAGAGCGATCCATGAGGCCAGCGCGAGAAGAAACGGACCCTTTATTGCCGTCAACTGCGGTGCGATCCCCGAAGGATTAATGGAAAGCGAGCTGTTCGGCTATGCCGAAGGCGCGTTTACAGGGGCGAAACGCCGCGGTTCAAAAGGAAAGTTTGAACAGGCACATAAAGGAACGATCTTTTTGGATGAAATCGGTGAAAT
This sequence comes from Bacillus sp. HSf4, assembly GCF_029537375.1. Classification (NCBI taxonomy): domain Bacteria; kingdom Bacillati; phylum Bacillota; class Bacilli; order Caryophanales; family Bacillaceae; genus Bacillus; species Bacillus sp. HSf4. The sequence goes on from NZ_CP120679.1 coordinate 927,999, forward strand.
CCCTTTTGCGATGCAAGTGGCGCTGCTTAGAATCATCGAAGAGCGAAAGGTCACTCCGATCGGCGGGAACCGTGAAGTCCCTTTGGACATCAGAATCATTTCCGCCACCCACCGGGATATGAATGACCTGTTGCAGCAAGGGAAGATACGCGAAGACCTTTATTACCGCCTTCATGTTTATCCGGTAAAGATTCCGCCGCTTCGTGAAAGAAAGGAAGACATACCCGAGTTATTCCGCTATTACAAAAAGAAGCATGATTGGAAGGCCGATTTTCCCCAGGCGTTTTTTCGGAGTCTTCGCGAATACCATTGGCCTGGGAACATTCGCGAGCTCTTCAATATTTTTGAGCGATTACGGGTGTTGTTTCCGGACGGCGGAATGATAAGTCCTTCACAATACGCTCCTGTCATAAACGCCCTTGAGCCGGCAGGCGGGAGGCCGCCTGAGGATGATGGCCAGCCATCTGCAAGCGGATTGACATTCCGGGAGCATATACAAAAACACATCATGATGGATGCACTGCAAAAAACAAAAGGCAATGTCTCTGAGGCGGCAAAGCTTGCGGGAATTCCGCGGAGCACATTTTACAAAAGGCTGCGGAAGTATAACCTTTAATTAGCCGCGCGGCGCCCAGAGCATGATGCTGACGCCTGCCAGACAGATCACAGCCCCGACCCAGTCATAGAGGTCGGGGGTTTTTTTATCGACCCACCAGCCCCAGAGTACCGCAAGAATGATAAAAATCCCTCCGTAAGCTGCATAAACGCGCCCGAATGACGGAAACTTTTGCAATGTCGGAATCACGCCGTACACAATTAAAATCAGGCCTCCCAAAGCCCCGTACCAAAACGGTTTCGATTCCCTCAACCACAGCCAAATCAAATAGCCTCCGCCGATTTCAGCCAACCCCGCCAGCAAAAATAAAACGATGGTGATCATCATGCACAACACTCCAATTCCGATATCATGCTATTTATTGTACATGACACGAAAAGGCCGGGAAAGTTCCCGCATTCTGGGAAAATAAACAGAACACGGGTTATGGAACTGTCTTCTCTGAACCTGTTGGATGGCGTATGTAAGCGTGATATAAGTAAATTGTAAACACTAATAAGGGGGCTTTAAAAATGAAGAAAACGTATTCAATTGTCATCGCAGGCGGAGGAAGCACATTTACCCCGGGAATTGTGTTGATGCTTTTGGACAATCTCGACGATTTTCCCATCCGTCAGCTGAAGCTTTATGACAATGACGGAGAGCGTCAAAGGAAAATAGCGGATGCCTGTGAAATATTCATGAAAGAAAGGGCGCCGCATGTTCAATTTTTGGCGACAACTGATCCAGAAGAGGCGTTTTCAGACGTTGATTTTGTTATGGCCCATATCAGAGTCGGAAAATACGCAATGCGCGAGCTTGATGAAAAAATCCCTCTTAAATACGGTGTCGTCGGCCAGGAAACATGCGGACCCGGCGGTATCGCCTATGGAATGAGATCAATCGGGGGCGTGCTTGAACTCATTGATTATATGGAAACTTATTCACCTGATGCATGGATGCTGAACTATTCAAACCCGGCTGCGATTGTCGCAGAGGCGACCAGAAGGCTCCGTCCTGATTCAAAAGTGTTGAATATTTGTGATATGCCGATCGGAATCGAAGACAGAATGGCTCAGATTCTCGGTCTGTCTTCACGGAAAGACATGATAGTCCGTTATTACGGTCTCAATCATTTCGGCTGGTGGACGTCGATTTACGATAAGGACGGAAACGACCTGATGCCGGCGATTCGGGAGCATGTCCGGGAGTACGGCTACATTCCGAAAGATGAGCATGAACAGGCTGAAGCAAGCTGGAATGATACGTTCAAAAAAGCGCGTGAAGTCTACGAGCTTGACCCGGAAACACTTCCAAACACTTATCTGCAGTATTATTTTTATCCGGATGACATGGTCAAAAAATCCAATCCTGAATATACCAGAGCCAATGAGGTCATGGAGGGACGGGAAAAATTCATTTTCAGGGAATGCGAAAAAATTGTCAAAGCGCAATCAAGCACAGACAGCCAAATAAAAATCGATGATCATGCTTCATATATCGTCGACCTTGCAAGGGCGCTCGCATATAATACCGGGGAGCGGATGCTTTTAATTGTCGAGAACAATGGAGCGATCGAAAACTTTGATCCTACGGCGATGGTGGAAGTGCCTTGTCTTGTCGGAAAGAATGGCCCGGAACCGATCACAATAGGCAGGATTCCGCAATTCCAAAAGGGACTGATGGAACAGCAAGTATCTGTTGAAAAGCTTGTCGTTGAAGCATGGATCGAAAAGTCATATCAAAAGCTGTGGCAGGCGCTGATCTTATCGCGGACGGTTCCGAATGCCAGAACCGCCAAGCTGATTTTGGATGACCTGATTGAAGCGAACAAAGATTATTGGCCGGAGCTTAAGCCGGAAAAACTTCAGCCGTCATTGTAACGATTTCAGAATGCCGCCTGTTCCAAACGGAAGGCGGCGGTAAACCTAGGCATATCCACCCATTTGTTCTCGTATTTTATATAATAGAGATAGAGAACGAATGGGGTGAAGATATGCAATTGGAAGAACTGATGAACAAGCATTATAAAAAGTTGAATGACAATGACTTTCATATTTTGAAATATATTTTGAATCATCAAGATACCTGCTACAAGCTGGGGATTAATGAGCTGGCTAAAAAGTGCAATGTATCCCGCACATCTATATTGAGGCTTTCCCAAAAGCTTGATTTCAGCGGGTACAGCGAATTTAGGGTGTTTCTGAAATGGGAGGCGGAAAGGCAGCAGGAGGACCCTGAAGATTGCCGATCCTTTGAAAGCTTGATGAGAGATATAGAGGCTTGCATGAAATATTTGAAAAATACGGATATGAGAAATATGTGCAGGCTCATTGATGAAGCGGACCGCATTTTTGTCTACGGCTCCGGAACTGCGCAAACGTCGGTCGCCTGTGAACTGCGGCGGATGTTTATTTCCCAGCACCGCTATTTGACGATCATCAGGGATCAGATTGAATTTGATTTGATACTTCCGGATTTAAATACGGACGATCTGATCATCATCATTTCGCTTTCAGGTGAAACCCCGGCGCTGATCCCGCAGGCACAGACGCTGTCTGCAAAAGGGATTCCATTTATCTCTTTGACCAATTTGAAAAACAACCTGCTCGCCCAATTGACACCTTATAATCTCTATGCGACAAGCCAGCCAGTCACGGTTTATCCGAAAACAGAGCTGACCGCTTTTGCACCCTTTTTTCTCGTCGGGGAAGCGCTGTTTCGCAGTTATGTCGACTATGCTGAAGAAAAGAAAATTCAGTAAACACAGGGGGGATTCACATTGATGCAAAAAGTACAGCGGTTCGGAAGCGCTATGTTTGTACCGGTTTTATTATTTGCTTTTGCGGGAATCGTCGTAGGCTTGAGCACTTTATTTAAAAATGAACAGCTGATGGGGGCCATCGCCAAGCCGGACACCTTCTGGTATCAATTCTGGTATATCCTTGAGGAAGGAGGCTGGACGGTTTTCAGGCAAATGCCGCTGTTGTTCGCAGTGGGCATCCCGATCGCGCTGGCTAAAAAAGCTGAAGCGCGCGCTTGTTTGGAAGCGCTTACTACGTATTTGACCTTTAACTACTTTGTCAGCGCCATCCTGACGGTATGGGGAGATTTTTTCGGAGTGGACATGAGCCAGGAAGCTGGGGGAACAAGCGGACTCGCGGAAATTGCCGGCATCAAAACACTCGATACAAACATTATAGGCGCCATTATCATTTCCTCGATCGTCGTCTATATTCACAATCGATATTTTGATAAAAAACTGCCTGACTTTTTGGGGATTTTTCAAGGCTCTTCATTCGTTGTCATCATATCTTTTTTCGTCATGCTGCCGGTTGCACTTGCGACAGCATACTTTTGGCCGATGGTACAAGGCGGCATCGCCTCTCTGCAAACCTTCCTTGTCGGATCGGGGGCATTTGGCGTATGGGTCTATACATTTCTTGAAAGGATTTTGATTCCGACGGGGCTGCACCATTTTATCTATACGCCTTTTCTTTTCGGTCCGGCCGTTGTCGAGGGCGGAATCGTCACCCATTGGGCTCAGCACCTCGGTGAATACGCTGCAAGCACACAGTCCCTGAAGGAGATGTTCCCGCAAGGCGGGTTTGCGCTTCATGGCAACTCAAAGATTTTCGGCATTTTGGGGATTGCGCTCGCCATCTATGTGACGGCCAAAAAGGAGAAGAAAAAAATCGTAGCGGGTCTGCTTATTCCGATTACCTTGACGGCTATGGTAGCGGGCATCACCGAGCCGATTGAATTTACCTTTTTATTTATTTCTCCTCTCCTGTTTTTTGTTCACAGTCTGTTGGCCGCGACAATGGCGACGCTCATGTATGTTTCAGGGGTGGTCGGAAATATGGGCGGAGGCTTGATTGAAATTCTCACGCTCAACTGGATCCCTCTTTTTCATTCGCATGGCAGCACTTATCTTTTTCAAATTTTAATCGGCCTTTCATTCACAGCCATTTACTTCTTTGTTTTCAGGTTTCTGATTTTAAAAATGAATATCGCCACACCGGGACGGGAAATAGATCAGCAGCAGGAAACAAAGTTTTATTCGAAACAAGACTACAAGGCAAAAAAGCATTCTGAAAAAGAGGTCTCTGCTACAAAGGAAGTCGACGTAAATCAGGATCAGGCGTTCCTTTGCATTCAGGCGCTTGGCGGGAAAGATAATATTGCCGAAGTGACAAATTGTGCCACAAGGCTGAGGGTCAGCGTCTATGACGAGTCAAAAGTGGGGCCGGACAGCGTGTTTAAGTCCTTTGGCGCCCATGGTGTCGTCAGAAACGGAAAAGCTTTGCAAATCATCATCGGCCTTTCGGTTCCGCAGGTCCGTGAAAGGGTTGAGAAACTGCTGAGAGGCTGACGTTTCAGTGAAAAAAGCTGCCTTTTGCCTGAAAAGAAAAGCCGGGTGATAAAAGGCAGCTTATTTTATATATTTAAGCTTCAAATTTTAATTTCGCTATATCGCGTTTGCATACCGCCAATTCTTTGGTCATTTCCGCCAGGTTTTGATCAAAAAAGCCGGTTCTTTTAAATAATTCTTTGAATTTTTTTTCCGTATCTTTTTTGAATGCAGTCAGCTCCGAATGGGTCTTCTCCTGAGCCTCTTTAATCGAATGAAACATTGAGACGATTTCGGATTTAAAAGATTGAAAGTTCTTTTGATGTGATAAAGTTTCGGCTTGAAAAGACTTAACACGTTCCTGATGTGATAAAGTTTCGGCTTGAAAAGACTTAACACGTTCCTGATGTGATAAAGTTTCGGCTTGAAAAGACTTAACACGTTCTTGATGTGATAAGGTCTCGTCTCTAAAAGAGTTAAATTCCTGTTTGAAGGAAGAAAGCTCTTTTTTCTGTTGTCCAACTTCATTTTTAAGAGAGGATAGCTCTTTTTTCTGTTGTCCAACTTCGTTTTTAAGAGAGGAAACCTCTTTTTTCAGTCCGCTGACCTCTTCTTTAACAGAAGCGAGGTCATTTTTGATCACCCCGACTTCGCTTTTAAGAGAAGAAACCTCTTTTTTCAGCCCGCTGACCTCGCTTTTGAGGGAAGTCATGTCCTTTTTGATCATAGAAACCTCATCTTTAATCAATACCAGCTCTTTTTTAAAGGGATGGAGCTCTTCTTTGAATATGGTTCGGATGGTTTGTTCGAGCGCCGCGCTCATCTTTTTCACCTCCCTTTTTGCTCTTTCAATATACCATGAATTGAAAAACCGCAGAAAAGGGGAAACGGTATTTTTGCGGTTTGAAAGCGTTTAATTGACTTAAGGAAAAATTAAAAACGGACAAAAAAAAGGCAATGCATGAAAATGCTTGCCTTTTTTGCGCTATGATTCTTTTTCTTTCGGGTCATCAAGCTTGACCCATTCATGTGACCACGTTTCCATTCCTTTAAGGACCGATTCAAGGGCCTGTCCTTTTTCAGTTAAAGAATACTCAATCCGCACCGGGGTTTCAGGATATACATGGCGGTGGATAATGCCTTCATGTTCCAGTTCTTTTAATCTTTCTGACAACAGCCTTCCGCTGATGGGAAGGGACGATTCTATATGGCAAAACCGCTGCGGGCCGTTTAGAAGCTGGTAAATGATCAATCCGTTCCAGCGCTGACTTATCATTTTCATTCCTTTTTCAAATTTGGGACATAAAGATGATAGGCTCACTATTCCTCACCTCTCTAGGTCTATTATAACGTAGATCAATAATTGAGCAAAGGTCATAAAATGACTTGACGTAAGTTTGTTATTTATATATACTAACTTACACAAAGTAAGTAACGAACGAAAAAAGGAGGATCACATGGTGATGATGTGTTGCTAGATTGATAAGTCGATGCTTGTCGGGAGGTATTGTTTTCTGCATAAAACATGAAAAAAAGGAGATTATAATGAACAACAAATATGAAATTGGCGCATTCATTTTACGATTGGTAACAGGTCTTACATTTTTGCTTCACGGTATTTCCAAGTTTCAAGGCGGTATTGAAAACACTGCAGGATTTTTCACGAGCGTCGGGATTCCGGGGTTTCTTGCTTATATCGTGGCCATTATTGAGCTTCTGGGAGGAGCTTTGATGATTCTCGGTCTTGGTACACGGGTCATCGGAATCTTATTTGCGCTTGTGATGCTCGGTGCGATTTTCACAGTGAAGCTGTCTGCCGGATTTATGGGATCTGACGGAGGAGCAGGCTATGAATTTGATGTAGCGCTGCTTGCCATGTCTGTTTACCTTGCTTTAAACGGAAGCGGCATGCTGGCTTTGGACCGCTTGTTCCGCGCAAACCGTCAAGAAGGATTGTCTGTGGAATAAAACAGCGAGAAAGAAGGAAAAAACCGATGACCCAGCAAATCCATCCAGAAACAGAGCTAGGATATGTCAAACTGAAGGTGAAAAGCCTTGAAAAATCGATCTCTTTTTACCGAGACATGATCGGATTTCAAATCCTAAAGCGTGATCTCAAAACGGCAGAACTCACGGCAGACGGCGCGCATCCGCTCGTGGTGCTGGAAGAAATTCCGAATGCCGTCGTACTGCCTGAAAGATCGGCGGCAGGCCTTTATCATTTTGCTATTTTGCTGCCAAACCGCAAAGAGCTTGGACTTGCGGTAAAGCATCTGCTCCGTATTGGTATGGACATTGGCCAGGGAGACCACCTTGTCAGTGAGGCGTTTTATCTGTCAGATCCGGATCAAAACGGAATCGAAATCTATCGGGACCGTCCGCGGGAAGGATGGAAACGTGATGCACAAGGAAATTATGTGATGGGAACCGAACCTGTTGATGTGAGAGGGATTCTTGAGGAAGCCGGGAGTCAGGAGTGGAAAGGTCTTCCCCCGGAAACCAAAATCGGCCATGTCCATTTTCATGTCAGGGATCTGCAACAGGCAAAGGATTTCTACCACTCTGTGCTGGGGTTCGGTATCGCAGGGGATTATCAAAACATGTCAGCGCTTTTTGTCTCTGCTGGCGGCTATCACCATCATATCGGTTTGAATCTCTGGGCCGGACGATATGCTCCATTTGCTCCCGCCGAGGCTGCCGGAATGGCTTACTACACCATCCTTCTGCCTGATGAAGCCGAGCTTGCCAGGACATTAAAAAAGCTGGAAAGCTCCGGTCATATGGCTGAGAGAAAAGCGGACGCATGGTTTGTCAAAGACCCGTCTTCAGGCGTTGATATCAGATTAGCGATTCAAAAAAGGTGAAACAATGCTGTTTCACCTTTTTTAGTGGGTAAAAACAGAGGACAAAAAAAGCAAAGAATGAGAAAAACAGACATCAATAACAAAGATTCGGCGTCAGCACCTGTGCTAACATAAATTGTGAATTTCACTTATTTGGAAAAACGAAGGGGGAGAACTTGTGGCAAAACATCAGCCCGTTTGGAATCCAAACATTGGGAATGGACGCTATCGCAATCCCGTTCTGTTTATGGACTACTCGGACCCTGATGTCGTTCGGAAAGGCAGCGATTATTTCATGGCGGCTTCAAGTTTTTCGTGTTTTCCCGGCATCCCGATTTTACATTCGAGAGATTTGGTCAATTGGACATTGATCAGCCATGTGTTTGACAAGCTTCCTTTTAGAGAGTATGAGACGCCTGCCCACGGAAAAGGGGCATGGGCGCCGAGCATCCGTTTTCACGGCGGCGAATTTTGGGTCTTTTTCGCCGCCCCTGATGAAGGAATTTTCATGAGCAAAACAAATGATCCGTTTCAAGGTTGGGAACCCCTTGTACATGTGAAAGAAACGAGAGGCTGGATCGATCCGTGCCCATTTTGGGATGATGATGGAAATGCTTATTTGATACATGCGTATGCCAACAGCAGGATCGGCATCAAAAGCAAATTGAACTTGTGCAGGATGAAAAGCGACGGGACGGCTTTGGAGGACGATGGGGTGACGATCTTTGACGGGACGCTGAACCACCCGACGATTGAAGGGCCAAAGCTGTATAAGAAAGGCGGCTATTATTATATTTTTGCCCCGGCGGGCGGTGTGAAGAAAGGCTGGCAGACGGTTTTGCGAAGCAGGCATATTTACGGCCCGTATGAAGATAAGGTTGTTCTTCATCAAGGAAGCTCGTCGATTAACGGACCGCATCAAGGAGGCTGGGTGGAACTCGAATCAGGGGAATCATGGTTCATCCATTTTCAAGACCGCGGCGCATTCGGGAGAGTCGTTCATCTTCAGCCTGTCCGCTGGGAAGACGGCTGGCCTTTGATGGGCGAGGATATCAATCAAGACGGAATCGGCGAGCCGGTTTTGGAATGGGAAAAGCCGGGAACGGACAGCGACGATGTAAAAGAGCCCTTTCAACAAACAAGCGATGATTTTGTGTCCGAACATCTTGCGCTTTGGTGGCAATGGGAAGCAAATCCGCAAGACGATTGGTATTCCCTTGACGCTCGACCCGACCACCTTCGCCTTTACAGCCGCCCTTTGTCGAACGGCTTTAAGCTGAGTAACATTCCGAATATTCTGACACAGAAGTTTCCGGGACCGAGCTTTACCGCTACAGTAAAACTGTCATTGCGCGCTTTTTCGGAAACGATCAGGGCCGGACTGGCCGTTACAGGGAAGCAATATGCAGCCCTCAGCTTTTTAAAAGAAGAAAACGGTATGTACAAACTTGCGGTTTATCAAGGCGGGATCAGTGATGTTCAAGAAGACGCGAAAACAGCGGAGCACCCGGTGACTGAAGAGACGGTTTATCTTCGCGTGACCGCAGATGAAAAAGCACTATGCCGCTTCAGCTACAGCGTTGATCAGCACCATTTCACACAAATTGGCGGCTCATTTCAGGCCGTTCCCGGTGTGTGGACGGGAGCCAAAGTCGGCGTATTTTGCACCGATATCGGTACAGATGGAGCGGATGGAAGCTGCTGTGACATCGATTGGTTCACCGTCAGCGCCGGAAAGGCGGTGAGGTAACCTGAATCATAGCAAAACATATACAAATCCCGTTTTAACCGGTTTTCACCCCGACCCTTCCATCATCGGAGTCGGGGATGATTATTACATGGTGAACTCCACCTTTCAGTATTTCCCGGCGATTGTCATTTCCCACTCAAAGGATTTGGTCAATTGGAGGATCATCGGCCACGGCATTACCGAAAACGACGGGTTGGATCTTTCCGGAATCTATGATTCACACGGCATTTGGGCGCCTGACATATCGTATCATGACGGAACGTACTACATTTTTGCGACGCACAGACTGAACGGCCCGACGGTGATCAATGGCAAAAAGCTGATCCGCAGGCAGATCATGATCAAGTCAAACCGTCCGGAAGGGCCGTATTCAAAGCCTGTATTCATTGATGAAGAAAGCGGCATCGATCCGTCGCATTTCGTCGATGATGACGGGAAGCATTACATGCTGCTCAGCCCGGCCTGCACGCTTTTTCCTTTAAATGACGAATGCACAGACATCATCGGCGAACCTGTGCAGATTTGGGAAGGAACAGGGAAAAGGGCTCCGGAAGGCCCGCACCTCCTCAGAACGAATGGATATTATTACGCCATTTTGGCAGAAGGAGGCACCGGTTATGGCCACTCGATCACGACGGCGCGCTCCAAGCATTTGTACGGCCCATATGAGCCATGCCCGTACAATCCGATTTTAACCCAGCCTGATCCCGATGCTCCGCTTCAAAGAGCGGGCCATGGAAAGCTTGTCAAAACGCAAAACGGCGAATGGTGGGCGGTCTACCTTTGCGGCCGGCCCAATGAAGGAAAGTTCACAACCCTCGGCAGGGAAACGGCACTCGATCCTGTTCGCTGGACAAAAGACGGCTGGTTTGTCATCAACGATCTTCACGGCCCGAGCGTCATCCAATCAGCCCCGAACCTTCCGGAAGCCAAATGGGCTGAAAAGAATCTAGATGATTTCGAAGGTTCTTCGCTCGCTCCTGAGTGGCAGTTTGTCAGAAATCCCGACCATTCCAGCTGGTCGTTGACAGAAAGGCCGGGGTTTCTCAGATTGTGGACGGATGATGCCGATTTACACGAGATATGTGCGAAAAATACAATCGTCAGAAGAGAAAAGCATCACCAATACAGCGCGGCGGTGAAACTGGATTTTGCGCCATCGGAAAACGGCGAGCAGGCAGGCCTCACCTGCTATTACAGCACGAACAATTATCTGCAATGCTGTCTGATCTATGATGACGGCCTGAAAATCAAGGTGATTGAAAACCGACACGGCGTCCGAAAGACGCTTGGCGAAAAACATGCAAAAGAAGGTCCGATAGTCTTAAAAGCTGTCGTCAATAAACAGAAGCGAGACTTTTATTACAGCTATGAAGAAAAGCATTGGCATCACGCGGGATCGCAAGAAAACGCGAGCTTTCTAAGCGATGAGGGCTCCCGCGATGCAAAAGGTCATACCGGAACGATGGTCGGGATGTATGCAAACAATGGCGGCAGCGGAAGAAGGATTTCCGCTGATTTTGACTGGTTCCGTTATACGCCGTTTTAACCGTCCCCGCTTTTTTTTCGGTATTGCAGCGGGGGGATGCCGACGATGTCTTTAAAGGTTTTATTGAAATGGCTGATGTGCTTAAACCCGGTTTCTTCAGCAATATTCAAGATTTTTTCATCGGTGTCCCGCAGATACTTTTTGGCTTCACGGATGCGGATGTGCCGGATATATTCGTGAAGGTGAAAGCCCGTCACTTTCTTAAAGACCCTGCTTAAATAGGACGGACTGATATAAAAAAGGTCGGCAAGGCTGGTTAATGTGAGCGTTTCATTGAAGTTTGCCTGAATGTATGAAGCGATTTCCGAGATTTTTTCATCCATTGGGTGGAGCGGCCGGGTTTCACTTTGTCTGCCGCTCGCCAAGGTGCGGTATATGGTAAACAGCAATTGAAGCAGCAAAGCTCTGACGACATCTTCAAACCCTTCTTGTTTCAGTCTGCATTCCTTTTTCATCTCCATCAGCAACTGCTCAACAGACGTCTGTTCCTTTAGCGTGAAGGAGATGAAATTTGTATGCTCGGGAAACGGAAGGAGCGGATAAGTGCTTGAGTCAAGAAAAGGCTCGATGAAATCGTGGGAAAAGTTAACGAGGATGCGTTCGAACTCCTCAACTTCCGTACTGGAGGTTCTATGCAGGTCATGGGGATTGATGATGATCATGCTGCCTTTTTCAGCGGTATACACACTTTGATTGATAAAATAAGTCCGTTCTCCGTTCAGCAAATAATAAAGTTCATAGCTTTCATGGACGTGAGGTGCGTTCATCTCGGTAAATCCTTTTCTATGCATATATTGAATCGAAAAAGAATGCTCGTCTATAAAATATTTTGGATGACGCATATCGGGCATTCCTCCTTTTGAAAGCGATTTCTAATCGGGATTGGAGGGGATGGTATGAGAAAGCTGATTTGTCTGATGTTGTTCTTCGCTTTATCAGCCGGCTGTGCAAATCAAGAAAAGGCGGCAACTGAAGAGGGCGCCCGCCTTGAGCTTGACTGGCTTGTTCCGCTTCATACGCCGCAGCCGCCTTCAGATAAAGCGCTTAAAATCATTGAAGAAAAAACAGATACAAAGCTGCGTCTGATTTGGGTTCCGGATGCGACAAAAGAAGAAAGAATCAATGCGGCGCTTGCCGGCGGCAGCATGCCTAAAATCATCACATTGCCGAATCTTGAAGACTCCGCGGTTGTAAGCGCGCTTCGCTCAGGGATGTTTTGGGAAATCGGTCCGTATTTAAAAGACTACCCGAATTTAAAAAATCTTGATAAAACCATTGTAAAAAATATCTCGATTGATGGCAAAGTTTACGGGATTTATAGAGAACGGCCTTTGGCGAGACAGGGCGTCTTAATCCGAAAAGACTGGCTGGACAATCTCGGACTGGATATGCCTGAGACAGTCAACGATATTTATCAAATCGCAAAAGCCTTCACAGAGCAGGACCCTGACCAAAATGGAAAGGATGACACGATTGGCCTCGCCGACCGCAATGACCTGGCGTTTGGGGCTTTCAAAACATTGGCATCCTATTTAGGAGCGCCCAATGAGTGGGGAACAGGGCAAGATGGAAGCTTGTTTCCCGATTTTAAAAGCCGTGCCTACCAAGAGGCGATGAAATATATGAAAAGGCTTTATGACGAAGGACTGATGAATCGTGATTTTGCAGTCACAAGCAAAACGCAGCAGCAGGAACACGTGATTCAGGGAAAAGCGGGGATCTATATCGGAGCCATGAGCGATGCGATGAATTTGCGCGATCAGGGGCTTAGCTTAAATCCTGCTTTTCAGCTTGATATCGTCAATCGAATCCAGGGTCCTGACGGAAAAGAGCATACATGGGCGCTCGGCGGCCATGGAGGCATGTTCGCCATTTCAAAATCAAGCGTCAAAACAGAAGAGGAGGTCAGAAACATACTGGCGTTTTTCGACCGGATTGCTGAAGAAGATATCAATAACCTCATGCTGTATGGAATAGAAGGCGTCCACTATGAAAAGAAAGGGACACGTCAATATCACAGAAAACAAGAAAACTATCATTTATGGGAAGCGGACATTCAGCCGCTTCAGCAGCTCATCGGCGTCAATCGCCAAGCCTTAAAAAGCGCCGAAGATCCGCTGCGCGCCAAAAATGAAAAGCTTGAAGAAGACAACCGGAAAATCGCTGTTTTAAATCCGGCGGAACCGCTCTACTCTGCGACACAGACGGAACGAGGCACAGAGTTGAAAAAGATCATTGATGATGCGACATTTCAATTTATCCTCGGAGAAATCGATGAAAACGGCTTTCAGCAAGCAGTCGATAAATGGGAAGAGCGAGGCGGCGCAGAGATCATCAAGGAGCTGAATCAAGATCGGCAGAGCAAAGAATGAAATATAGACAACCTCTCTCCCGACGACTGTATGAAAGGAGAGGGTTTTTTGTATTTTATCAGCTTTTGAGTGGAAGGACTTCAATAACTCGTCTTTCTAAATGAAAGACAGCTTTTGAAAAATCAAGTGAAAATTCTTTAAATCCCGGCGAAAAAGCAATATAATTCCATCAAGGAATCACAAAGGAGGAAAACATGGTGCAGACAGCGGTCATTTTTGCGCATCCCAGTCCAAACAGTTTCAGGTGGAGCGATCTTAGATCAAGTCGTCAAAGCGCTTGAGGATGGAGGGCGTTCTTACACCGTCATCGATTTGTACAAAGAGGGGTTTGATCCCGTGCTGATATTTAATGAAAAGAAAAGGCGCTCTGAAATGAAAAACGATCCTGAGACAGCCGAATACCGGAAGATCATCAAAAACGCCGATCACCTCATCTTCATTTATCCGCTGTGGCGGGGCGGAATGCCGGCGATCTTAAAAGGCTTCATCGACCGCGTGTTTGCAGCCGGAGAGGCTTATACATACGAAGGAAGCCTGCCGAAGGGATTGCTCAAGGCCCGCACCGCTTCGGTTTACTATACGGCTGATGCTCCCGGCTGGTATTTGAAGTTTTGGCGGCGGAATGCGGACTGGGTGACCGTAAAAGATGTCATATTGAAGTTTTGCGGTGTTCGCCAGGTCAGGCGCATGCTGTTTCCAAGCGTAAAATACAACTCAGAGGCCAAACGCAAAAGATGGCTTGACCGTGTATATCAGTCTATCTTGAAAGGATGAGGTGACGGTTCATGAGGAAGAATCTGAACTGGCTGGACTGGGCAAAGGAATTGCAGGCGATCGCCCAGGCGGGTCTTGCATATACAAAGGATGAATTTGATCAAGAGCGTTTTGAGCGGCTTCGTCAGATTAGCTGCGAAATCATCGCCGAATATTCAGATGCCGATTTTTTAAAAGTTCAAGACGTTTTTGCCGGAGAGTCGGGCTATCCAACGCCGAAAGTTGATGTGAGAGCCGTCATTTTTAAAGATGACCGTCTGCTCTTCGTTCAGGAAAAAGCGGATGGGAAATGGGCGCTCCCGGGCGGATGGGCCGATATTGGCCTGAGCCCGAAAGAAATCGCCGTCAAGGAAGCGTTTGAAGAAACCGGTCTGAAGGTGAAAGCGCAAAAGCTTTTGGCCGTTATGGACAAAAAGTGCCACAATCATCCGCCTTCCGCATTCCACGTCTATAAAATGTTTATCGCCTGTGATATTGTTGGAGGAAAGGCAGAACCCGGAATGGAAACGAACAACATCGGCTTTTTCCCGCTGGAGCATTTGCCTGAGTTATCAGAAGCGAGAAATACATATGAACAGATTGAATTTTTGTTTCAGACAAAAAACGATTCACATCAGGTGTACTGTGATTAAGGGGGGAATGAACATGGAACGGCGCAAATATCCAATCGGAACGTTTACCGCACCTCTCCAGCCAAACAAAAGCGGGCGGGCCGAATTCATTAACAGGCTGAGGCAGGCGCCCTCATTGCTGAAGGAAGCGGTGGCAGGCCTCAGTGAAACACAGCTTGACACACCGTACCGCGATGGAGGCTGGACAGTCAGGCAAGTCGTCCATCACATCGCTGACAGCCATTTGAACGGTTATCTCCGCTGCAAGCTGGCACTGACGGAGAAGGCGCCGCTGATCCGCACGTTTGATGAACAACAATGGGCTGAGCTTTCAGATGCCCGGACATTGCACCCCAATTTGTCCATTGCGCTTTTAGATGCGCTGCATCATCGCTGGGCTGCCCTCTTTGAGTCGCTGACAGACGCCGATTTCGAAAACGCGTATCTTCACCCTGACAGCAATGAGAAGATCAGCCTTGATCATGCACTGGCCCTCTATGTATGGCACTCGAAGCATCATATCGCCCATATCACGTCGCTTCGGGACAGAATGGGATGGAGATAAAAACGCACGCCTTCTCTCGCGTATTTTCGTTTGATTTTAAACAGGTGGTCAAAATTGAGGAAAAGCGGCTTTAAGGTGGAGCCGCTTTTTTTTGCGGATGATTTGCAGTAAGATAATAGGGGTATTATGTCCTAATCCCGATGTTCGGTAAGAGTTGATTGCCATGGAGAGAAGAGGTTTTCATGAAAAAAAATGCACTGTCCGTTTTAAGAATTGTATTTCCGGCAGCTGTTCTTTTGTTTGTCATCTATCAGGCAAGAAAAGAACTGGCTGGTTTATCATTTAAAGAAACATTTCTGATTATCAACAATGTGGAAAGAATCGACCTTTTTATATTGGTTTTGCTCGGCTTTGCCGCGATTGCGGCAATGTCCTTATACGATTTTGTGTTGGTGCGCTCCCTCGGGATGCGGATTTCCAAATGGAAAACAATCAAGGTTTCATGGATTGCCAACTCATTCAATAATGTGCTTGGCTTCGGCGGGCTGTCAGGAGCCGGTTTGCGGACGATTCTCTATAAAGAGCATGTCAGTGATGTCAAGAAGCTGATCAAGGGAATCGCCTGGCTTGCATCATCCTTCCTCCTCGGGCTGTCCGTCCTTTGTATATTCGTCCTTGTCAGGCTGCTTCCCTCAGGAGGGATGCTTTTTGAGAAGGCGTGGATATTTCTGACGGTTGCCGGAATGGCTGTGATTGCGCCGGCTGCAGCCGTTTTTTTAATCATCAAAAAGAAAAGAAGCGGCGGCGTTGAAAAAGGCTTGAAGCTGCCCGTCTTTTTTTCGTATTTAGGCGCATCGGTTATCGAGTGGCTCGCAGCCGGGACGGTCGTGTATTATGCCCTTGTGACAATGGGGATTGATTTGGACGCCAGAACGGTGCTCGGCGTTTTTGCGATCGCTTCTGTCGGCGGAATGATCAGTCTCGTACCCGGCGGATTCGGTTCGTTCGACCTGCTCTTTTTAATTGGCATGAATCAATTGGGAGTGGATCAGGAAATCACGCTAACCGCTGTTGTCCTTTATCGGATCGCATATTCATTTATTCCATTTGTCCTCGGCCTTATTTTTGCCGCGGCCGATTTGACGGGAAATACAATGAAAAAACTCGAGGAAAAACCGATTATTGCCCCGGCAATTGAAACGACCAACATTCTGCTGATTTTACATAGAGCGTTGCTTTTCAGGCTTCTGAATGGTTCGCTTGCCGTCATCACATTTTGCTGCGGTGTGATTGTTCTTGCTTCGGTGGCACTGCCGATCGACAGGATCACGCTGATACCATATATATCCAAACACATGCTGACGTTTTTCAACGGTCTGTCTCTCAGCTTTGCCTTGATCATGCTTATTCTTCCGCTGGAACTTTACAGGAGGACAAAGCGTTCCTATTATATGACGCTGACCGCTTTGGCGTTTGGATTTATTTTCAGTCTGTTTAAAGGTTTTAACATCAGCGCGGTTTTTCTGATTCCTCTCGTTTTTATGCTGTTTATTTTATTGAGGGGACAATTTACGAGGGAGCGGACCGTTTACACATTTGGACAGATTGCATGGGGAGCGTTCATCTTTCTCTTTACCTTGTTGAATTACAATATTATCGCCTCAAATATTTGGGAGGGTCTCGGTCCTAGCCTTGTGAAAGAATATTTCATTCACAGCGACCGCCATGTCAACTTTGCGACATGGTTTGCCTTATTCTTTGTTCCGTTGTTTTTCACCGTATTTATCACGATGTACAATCGGAAAACAAAAGAGGTCGGCGAAGAACCCGATCCTCGGAAGCTGGAGGCATTTTTGCAGGAAAAAGGCGGAAATGCTTTGAGCCATTTAGGTTTTTTGGGGGATAAGCGCTTTTTTTATTCCAGCGACGGAAACGCCCTGATTCAATTTGCGAAGATCGGCCAGCGCTTCGTTGTTCTCGGCGATCCTTCCGGCCGGAAGGAATCCTTTCCGCTTATTTTAAAAGAGTTTCTCCATTTGGCCGATCAAAAAGGTTATCTTGTTACGTTCTATCAGATTGAACGGGAGCACATGGCGCTCTACCACGATTTTGGCTACCGTTTTTTCAAGCTTGGCGAAGAGGCGATCATCGATCTCAACACATTTACAATCAGCGGGAAAAAACGGGCGGGCTTAAGAGCGATATACAACCGCTTTGAAAGGGAAGGCTATACATTCCATGTCGAACAGCCGCCGTTTTCGCAAGAATTCCTTGATGAACTGAGAAAGATCTCTGATGAATGGCTCGGACGAAAAAAGGAAAAAGGGTTTTCATTAGGGTTTTTTAAAGAAGAATATTTGCAAAAAGCGTCAATCGCCGTCTTAAAAAATGAAGCGGGTGAAATCGTCGCATTTATGAATATCATGCCGATGTACCGCGAAGGCGAAATCTCCATCGATCTGATGCGCTACTCTGAAAAAGCGCCGAAAGGCATCATGGACGCACTGTTCATCTATTTGTTTCAATGGGCAAAAGAAGAGGACTATACGACATTTAATATGGGGATGGCCCCGCTTTCAAATGTGGGCACATCCTTTCAATCGTTTTGGACGGAGCGGCTCGCCGCCGTCATTTTCAACAATGTCAGCTATATGTACAGCTTCAGCGGGCTGAGATCCTTTAAGGAAAAATATAAACCGGTTTGGCGTGGAAAATATTTGGCTTACCGAAAAAACAGATCCCTTCCTGTGACGATGATTCTCGTGACAAGGCTGATTGGGAGGAGAAAGAAATAAGAGCCGCTTGCAGCGGCTCTCAGCGTGTCGATAAACCCTCGCATTCTGCGCGTCGGTGCTCACGAATGATAACGAGGACCGGCGGCTAATTGGGCAGGCGTCCTGCCTGAACGCCGCCGTCATCACATCCTGTGCTGTGCCGATGCTCGGCCTTCCTAGACTGCAAGGGTTGAGGGTCACGCTGAAAGAAGGATGACAAAATCCCAAAACTAAAAGCCGTTTTGGGATTTTGTCAACAATCTGAGAGCCGTTTGCAGCGGCTCTTTTTTGTACATAAAAGTTGTTGGAATCTGCCAAAGCAGGTATACTGCAAATGATTGGAAAGGCCAGGACAGGACAAATGGGGGATGAAAATGAAACTTGTCGAGGTACTTAGATATGATGCATTCTCAAAGCTGGTGAATAAAGGAAATCCGGCCGGGGTGGTTCTTGACGCGGAGCATCTGACAGAAAGTGAGATGCAGGAGATCGCCGAAAGAACCGGATATAGTGAAACGTCTTTTTTACTGCCGAGCGAGACGGCCGACATCCGGATCCGCTATTTTACGCCCGGACATGAAATGAATCTGTGCGGTCATGCGACTGTAGCATCGCTTTATGCGCTCTATGAAAAAGGCGGGGTCAAACCCGGAATGGAGCTGAGAATAGAAACAAAAGCGGGCAATCTTTTCATCAAAACGGGAGATGATGACGGAGAGAAGCGCTTTTTTGTCACATTAGAGCAGGCTGAGCCGGTATTTCGGCCATTTACGGGAAACCGGGCCAAATTGGCGGAAGCTCTCGGAATCACAGAAGCAGACTTTCATGAAGCATTGCCCATCGTATATGGAAGCACGGGAATTTGGACATTGCTAGTGCCTGTTAAAGATTTAGCGGCCTGCCGGAAGATGAAACCGGATCAAGCTGAATTTCCCGCCATCTTAACGGATATGCCGCGCGCGTCAGTCCATCCGTTCTGCTTGGAAACGATGCACGAGGACTGTCACCTTCACGGCCGGCATTTTTCATCGCCTTACTCCGGCACCACGGAAGACCCTGTTACAGGAACCGCTTCCGGAGTGATGGGCGCTTACATGAGGACATACGGAGGCGCATACTGCCGGGACGGGCAAACGGAATTTTTAATCGAACAAGGCCGGGAAATCGGCAAAGACGGAAAGGTTAAAATTGCGGTTTTTGAAAAGAACGGACATATGAAGGTGCAAATGAGCGGAACAGCCGTTTTTGCGGAAAAGAAAATGTTTGAAGTATGATCGCCGCCATTTTCAATGAGTTGCAAACAGGAATATAAAACTTTATAATCAACAATGATAATCATTTTCACTTAAGGGGGCGGCAAAATGAACGACACTCTGCAGACGGAAAAAAATAGTGTTCGCGATTGCGTCAGAAATAGAAGAACGATTCGGAAATTTAAAGAAGACCCGGTGTCGAAGGAACTGGTTCTCAAGCTGCTGGAAGACGCGGTTTATGCGCCAAACCATAAGCTGACAGAGCCGTGGCGGTTTATTTATGTCGGGACCGAAAGCGGAAAACAGAAGCATGCCGCCAATTTAGATAAGGCATTCCAAGAGATTAAGCCCGATAGGTCTGAAGAACAAATCAAAAAATTCAGGGACCATATTATGAGTGTTCCGGCTTTTCTCTTTGTCATTTTGAAGGAAGATGAAAATGAACGGGTCAGAAATGATGATTTTGCAGCTGTCAGCTGTTTGATTCAAAACCTCCAGCTTCTCGCCTGGGAAAAAGGGATCGGGATGGTGTGGAAAAGCGGACAGGTGCTATATAATCGAACGCTTCAGCAATTAATGGGGCTTGACAGCAATGAACGGTTTGCCGCGATTTTGCAGATCGGCTATCCGGCGGAAATTCCTAAATTGCAAACAAGGACACCCGCAAAGCAGCTTCTGACCGAATTAGCATAAAGATAAGGCCCGGTGTTCCCAGGCCTTATTTTTATTTTGACTGCCTCTGTTTTGCGCGTTTGTCAGCGGCCTCCATACGGGCCCGCGCTTCGCGGTCATCCTGATCAGCGAGCTCAGCTGAATATTCCTCATAAACACCGTCTGTTTCTTTTTTATACTGATCAGGAACTTGAGGAAGCTTTTGTTTATTTTTATCCCGGTTTTTGTGGATTGCATTTCTGCCCAAAGTGATCACTCCTCAATCAAAAATCAGCCGGTCGATATTATTGTTCGCTGATCAGACCGCCGCTATGCATTATGATTTTTCCCTGGCGGCGCGTTCGGCTCTTTTGAATTCCCGCGAATATCTGACTTCCTGCGTTTTGTTCAGTGAGGTTTTGAAGCGCTCCCGTTTTTTCTTGTCAGCCATGTTTATTGCCTCCTAACACATATAGACTATTCACAGGCTGTCCGTTTCCGCGGCATTTATACAGTTTAAGCTTCTTTTAGGCTGCGGCTTTCGTCTTCAAAGGTTCGCATGCTGTATAACGTGTACAAATCTTTGGGGATTTTAAACAGATGAAATGTGTCTTGATGTGCGCTGTTCAGCCTTCCGACATCCGCTTGAATCGCGTATGGAAGCTTTTGTGCCGCTTTGAGGGAGCGCGTGTTTGTTTTTCTGATTTTCATCAATACCGTTTCAATGTGTTTTTCATAAAAAAGCTCGCAGAGGAATAAGTTTTTCGCCTGTTGATTATAGCCTTTTCCATGAAAGGGCCTGCCGAGCCAAGTAGCCAGAAACCCTTCATTTTCCTCGATTTCATACAAGCTGATACAGCCGATCGGATTATCCCACTCATCGACAATCGTTCTGGAGATCAGCTTTCCCGTTTCCTCTTCTTCGATCACATTTTTGACGTGAAACATATATTCTTCAACGGTTTTTGCTTTATGTTTTACAAAAGGGAAGACCTCCTGGTGGATCATCAATTCAAAAAGCGCAGCACAGTCGGACAAGTCCCGTTTTTTCAGCATGGCAGCCCCTCCTTAACGTGAGGGCGGTACCCACCCTCGAAATTTTTTAATTGCGGATCACATCCGCTGTTTCTTGCTTACATTAAAAAATTCGGGGTGGGAATCGAACCCACTAAACCAGAAAACTGGCGGCGCACCATTTGCCTTCCCTATTCACAGCAATGCTGGTGATTTCTACATTTTACGCAGAGGGGAAACAAAAAGCCACAAGGCTTTTGCTGAAAAACCTGAGCCCTATAGAAGAAGATCACGCAACGCGTCTTCCAAATCGGGGTACAGGAAACGGTATTCATTTAAAAGGCACTTTTCCGGTACGACGCGCTGTCCTTTTAACACAAGCAGACTCATTTCACCAAGAACGGCTTTGATGGCGAATGCGGGTACCGCGAGCCAATGAGGCCGCTTTTTGACTTTGCCGATTGTTTTGCCGAACCTCTCCATCCGGACGGGATTCGGCGCCGTGGCATTAAGCGGACCCGACAGCTCCGAATCGTTGATCGCCGTTTTAATGATCCCGACGGCGTCATCAATATGGATCCAGGAGATCCACTGGCGGCCCGAACCGATGCGCCCGCCTGCAAAAAGCGAATAGGGAAGCGTCATTTTAGAGAGTGCTCCGCCGCTTTTGGCGAGCACCATGCCAAAACGTACATAGACGGTGCGAATGCCAAGCGCTTCGATTTGTTTTGCCTCGCTTTCCCAGGCGGCTGTCGTCCGGCTGAGAAAGTCCTGATCTGAAGCGGGCGCTTTTTCTGTAAATGTGTCAAAAAGGCTCGTCCCATAGATGCCGACGGCGCTTGCCTGGATAAAGACTTTTGGCTTCACACTCAGCTTTTGAATGATCCGGGCCGATTCCTGTACAGAACGGATGCGGCTGTTGGCAATCTCCGCTTTTATGGTTTCAGTCCAGCGGCCAAAAAGCGATTTTCCGGCCAGATTGATCCAGACATCGATGCCGGGCAGTTCTGTTTCGGGTCTGGCGCCGCGAGTTTGCCAAACTGCATAAGAGAGGTTTTTTTGTTCGGTTTCCTCCGGATTTCTTGATAGAATATAAACGTGATGTCCCGCGGCGGTCAAAGCCTTTGTCAGATGCTTTCCGATCAAGCCTGTCCCGCCGGCAATCACAATGTTCACCATGATCACTCCCTTTTGGAGATCCTTTACCTTATTCTAAAAGAAGAAAACGAAAGAAGGGAGCTTTTATGCCGTATATAACAAAAATTTCTGCCCAGAAAAACAATGAAGAGCGGGTCAATATTTTTCTTGATGAAAAATACGCCTTCAGCGTTGACCTTGATGTTCTCGTCAAGTTTGATCTGCGAAAAGGAAAAGAGCTTGATGAGCTGGACATCATCGAAATCCAGTATGGCGACGACATTAAAAAAGGCTTTCATAAAGCGCTTGATTTTTTGTCCTACAGAATGCGCTCGACAAAAGAAGTCAAAGACCACTTGAAGAAAAAGGGAGTCGCGGATTCTGCGATCACAGAAATCATTCATATGCTGAATGACTACAAATATTTGGACGACCGGGAATTTGCCCAAGCTTTCGTGAGCACCCACCGGAAAACGAGCGGCAAAGGGCCGGATGTTCTATACAGAGAGCTGAAATTAAAAGGGGTTGATGAAGAACACATCCAGGAAGCATTAAGCTCGTTTACGTTTTCCGAACAGGTTGCAACCGCGGTTAAGCACGCTGAAAAGATGCTGAAAAAAGGAAAAAAACTCTCCTCTAAAGAAACGAAACAGGCCATCGAACAACAGCTTATGCGAAAGGGGTTCTCCTTCGACGTCATCTCGGCCGCTCTGCTGGAGACGGATTATGAAAACAATGACGACGCGGAAAGAGAAGCGCTTGACAAACAAGGGGAAAAAGCCATGAAACGCTGCGGTTATGACGGTTCATATGAAACGAAAATGAAGGTCAAGCAGTATTTGTTTAGAAAAGGCTTTTCCATAGACATGATTGATCAATTTCTAGATGAAAAGGGATGAGAACATGGAGAAAAGATACAGCGAAATGACGGAGCAGGAATTGCGGAGAGAGATCGGGATTTTAACGGAAAAGGCGAGAAAGGCTGAGCAAATGGGCATTGTAAACGAGCTTGCCGTTCACGAGCGTAAAATTGCGATGGCGAAAGCCTATCTTCTCGATCCGGCCGATTTTAAACCGGGCCGCGTTTACGACATTATAGATGCGGGCGAAGACTTCTTCATCCGCTATTTAAACGGTGTTTTCGCCTGGGGGCACCGGCTGGGCACACCAGATCATGAAGAGGCTCTGCCGATTTCTTTGTTAAAAGAAAAGGATTAAGACACGGCTTAACCCTTTTCCCGTTTTGTTATCTTGTGCGAATATTCGTATTGCGCTCGAGTATGATGAGGTCCTGT
The DNA here is from genome assembly GCF_029537375.1 of Bacillus sp. HSf4. Taxonomy (NCBI): domain Bacteria; kingdom Bacillati; phylum Bacillota; class Bacilli; order Caryophanales; family Bacillaceae; genus Bacillus; species Bacillus sp. HSf4. The sequence goes on from NZ_CP120679.1 coordinate 951,476, forward strand.
GTCTGCTGTGTCTCACCGTTTACCTGTGACCGCGCATGTTTCGTATTAGCCCATGGCTGCGGATAGTTTTGCTTTTTCATCTGATCAAAATCGTTTGTATACGGTTTGCGGTTGGCACACAAAGAACATCACTCCATCCGAGAAAATTTTAGCGTTTGCCGGAAGCTCTCATTCGTTCCTGCGGATGAGTATTCGTGCTTCCGTCAGGGCGCTTTGAAGCAAAATCATCTTTGGCACGGGGCTCGCCTTCAAACTTGTTGTTGTTCATATTCGGAAAGCCTCTCGATTTATTCCGCATCTTTATAGGCTCCTCCCATAAATCCAAAATGTTTGCGTCTTCTCTTCAGAAGACGTAAGGTTAGTATATGAAATGGACGGTGTTTTCAAAAAGAAAGTTTTTTCCTAAGGAAAGGGGGGAAAGTTCAAGGTGGAAGCACAAGTTGAAAGGCTGACAAATGCGCTTCTGGAAAAGAATCATATGCTGAGCTATGCGCAAGCCAGAACATGGATTGAATGTCTGTTGGATGACTTCGAGGCGGCATTTGCCAAAAGCGGCCGGCCCGGAGGAAATGAATTGACAGAGCGCGTTGTTTTGGACTGGATTGATCACTACGGCAGCCATCTGCACTTATTTGAAACAGAAGTTGAAAATTTGTTCTCAGGAGACCATGGACTTCTCCATTAAAACGTTTCTTTTAGAAAGGAATGATGAGATGAAAGCGATCGTCATTGGTTCGGGGATTGCCGGTGCAAGCGCAGCATATCATCTTGTGAAAAAAGGAGCGGACGTGACGGTTCTGGATGAAGGGCATAAAGGCCAATCGACGAAGGCGGGAGCGGGCATTATCTGTCCGTGGTTTTCATCCAGAAGTGAAGATTGGGAACGTTTGGCGAAAGCCGGGGCCGAATATTATCCCTCACTTGTTGCACAACTTAAAGAAGACGGAGCGGGTGACTTGGGATATGAAAAAACGGGCGCCCTGCGGGTCACTCGAGATGCCGAAGCACTCGATCAAATTGAAAGAAAATTGAGAGAACAAACAGATGATAAGGCCGCAATCGGCGAAATCACCCGCTTATCGAATGATGAAGCGAAACAGCTTTTTCCTCCGCTTGCCGACGGGATGGAAGCGATTCTTATAACAGGTGCCGCGCGCGTTGACGGGCATCTGCTGCGAAATGCCCTTCTGCAGGCGGCAAGGAAGCATGGAGCCGTCATGTTAAGCGAAAAAGCGGCGCTGTCATTTGAACAGGTGCGCATAAAAGGGGTCAGGGCTGGCGGACGGTTGATTTCCGCCGATACGGTCGTGCTGGCTGCCGGCGCCTGGACGAATCGATTGCTGGAACCTTTGGGGATACACCTTCATCTGGAGCCGCAGCGCGGACAGATTGTTCATTTAAAGATACCTGATCAAGACACTGACAAGTGGCCGGTTATTTTGCCGGATACAGACCATTACATCGTGTCATTCGCCGGATCCCGCGTTGTCGCCGGAGCCACAAGAGAAACCGGTTCGGGATTTGATTACAGGATGACGGCAGGAGGATTGCAGGAGGTGCTTCAGGAAGCCTTATCTGTTGCGCCTGGGCTGCACAGCGCGGAAGTCAGCGAAGTCAGGGTCGGTTTTCGGCCCCTGACCAAGGACTTGCTTCCCTTGCTCGGGAACATTCAGGACACAGGTCTGGTGGCAGCGACTGGCTTTGGGCCGTCAGGTTTGACATTTGGCCCTTATGCGGGGTTATTGGCCGCTGCCTTAGCATGCGGTGAAGACCCGCAATTTGCTGTGGAAAAATACAGCCCATTAAGGCAAATCTTATAAAATGGGAAACAACTCTTGTTCTTTTTCTGTAATATCATTTTTTTACCACTTGTTCATAGATGTCTGATATAATGACAAAATAATCTTGTAAAAAATAGTGCAGCATGCCCACGAATCCCTTTTGATGGGGTGCTCCTGAAAAATGTCTGAGTATCCTGCCGTTTTAGTATGCCGGATGCAATTTTATTATGTCCAAAAGAGGTGCCTTTAAGTGAAGAAAGGATTCGTTTCAATTATTATTCCTTCTTATAATGAAGCAAGCAACATTAAATTGATTTATTCACATTTAAGGAACGAATTTCAAACCATTGATTATGATTATGAAATTTATTACATAAACGACGGAAGCACAGATGAAACCCTTGAAGAAATTAAAGATCTGGCGCAAAAAAGTGAACGTGTCAAATACATTTCATTCTCAAGAAATTTCGGTAAGGAGGCTGCCATTCTTGCAGGGTTTCAGCATGCCCGCGGCGATGCCGTCGTCGTCATGGATGCCGATTTGCAGCATCCGACATACTTATTGCATGATTTCATCAAAGGATATGAGGAAGGCTATGACCAAGTGGTCGCACAACGCAACAGAAAAGGGGACAACCCGATACGATCCTATTTGTCGTCACTGTATTACCGTTTTATCAACAATGCGGTTGAAGTTGATTTAAGGGACGGTGTCGGCGATTTTCGCCTGTTAAGCAGAAAAGCGGTTGACGCGCTGTTGAAGCTGAGCGAAGGAAACCGCTTTTCTAAAGGGCTGTTCTGCTGGATCGGCTTTGATCAGAAAATCATCTATTATGAGAATGTCGAAAGGAAAAACGGAAAGTCCAAGTGGTCGTTTCGCCACTTGCTTAACTATGGAATCGACGGGGTCGTTTCCTTCAACAACAGACCTTTGAGAATATGTTTTTACGCCGGAATTTTTATCCTTTTTCTTTCGCTGATCTACATTGTGGCGACATTCATTCAAATTTTGAAACACGGTGTCATTGTTCCGGGGTATTTTACCATTATTTCTGCGGTTCTCTTTCTTGGCGGCGTTCAGCTTCTCAGTCTCGGAATCATCGGTGAATACATCGGACGAATCTATTATGAGACGAAAAAGCGGCCTCATTATTTGATACAGGAGGCAAACATCAGCAATGGAGAAACTCATGAAAAAAATGAATCTTGAATTTATCCGCTTTGCCGCTGTAGGCGTTGTGAATACCTTGAATTACTACGCGGTTTATTTGCTTCTGCATCTTTTGCTGGCGATGAATTATATGGCATCACATATTGCCGCATTTGCCGTCAGCCTTGTCATTTCCTTTTTCTTGAATTGCTATTTTACCTTTAAAATCAAGCCGACACTTTCTAAATTTTTGCAATTTCCGTTGACACAGCTGTTTAATTTGGCCGCGTCTTCTTTGTTTGTGTATATTTTTGTAAACTTTTTGAAGATGAACAGTTCGGCGGCTCCGCTGGCTTCCATGTTTTTAACGGTTCCTCTGACGTTTTTAGTGACAGGGAAGATTTTGAAAAGAGACAGGGGAAGAGTATGAAGAAAACAATATGTCTATTTTTCATTTCAAGTTTTGTTATTTCTGTAATCGCCCATTTCTTTTTCTTGATCGAATGGGCGCATGGCCGCTATATGACCGGAAACGGCGACGGGCTCGCACAAATGGTTATTTTTAAATCATTTCTTTATGATCAATATAAAAACGGCAACTTTTTTTATGCCTACTCCTTCGGTCTTGGCGGCGGCATCTACAGTCAGCTTGGCTATTATTTTACGACTTCTTTTGTATTCATCGCTTCTTTTGCCGCCGTTTTTGTCATGGAGCTTTTACATATGACGAACAATGCGGATGCTTTGTTCTGGGCGCAGGCCGCCGTGTTTATCAGTGTGATCAAACTGACCTTGGTTATTTTTATCGCCTCATACGCGTTTCATATGTTGGTGAAGCAAAAACTGGCCGCTTTTACAGGGGCCGTTTTATACGGAACATCTGTCATCTATTTCCGTCATACGGTGTTTTGGGAATTTTTCAGCGATGCCATGCTGTGGCTTCCTTTGCTTGTGGCGGGGGCGGAGAAAATCATCAGGGACAGGCGGCCGGGACTGTTTATCACCGCCTGTTCTGTGACGCTGTTTAACAATTTCTATTTTGCGTATATCAATTTGATTTTCATCGCCATTTATGTGATCTTTCGCTGGTTGGTTCAGCTTGATGAACATGAAGAGGCAAGGTGGAAGCAGTTCAGGATGTTTGCCGTATCCTGCCTGATTTCCTTTGGGATCAGCGCCGTTTCTTTTGTGCCTGCTGTTTATGGCTTTTTGAACAATCTGCGGCCTCCGTATGATCAGGCGGTTCCTTTGTACGATCTCACGGACAACATTCTATTTTCCAGCCGCATCATACTTCTGCCCGCAGTCTTTTTGCTGTTTTTATTCGTGCTTTCCTTTTATCGAAACAAGACGTTCAGGGTGTTTGCCGCGATCAGCATGGTGCTGATCATTCTCCATTACAGTCCGCTTGCGGCAAGTGCGTTCAACGGATTTTCCGCACCGCAGAACCGTTTTGAATACTTGCTTGCTTTTACGATCGGCGGCGCCGTTGCGGTAGGAATCACCGAGCTGAAACGCATCAGGCTGAAAGAGATCTTCTGTTCAAGCGTGATCGTCCTCTGCATTTATATCGCAACGGTGTGGAAGAAAGATCTAGATTTGTCTTTGCTGAAAAATTGGAGCATTCTTGCTCTTTTGATGCTGACGATCGCCGTCTTTGCGGCGGCCGGCCTCAAATACAAAAGGTGGCATCTGCTTTTCCACGGCTGTATTTTGGCATCTAGTGTGGTGATCGCCAATACGTATGAGAAATATGTCCTGTCAGAAGGAAGCGACATTCAATCCGTGACGAAAAGCTATTTGACTAGCAACGAGTATAACGGCAAAGAGCAGCGCGAACTTTTGGAAAACATCAAAAAAGATGATGGCGGCGATCCGTACACAAGGATCGACTGGATGAACGGCGTTCGCAACAATACGCCGATGCTCCAGCGCTTTAACGGTTTCAGCGCCTATTCCAGCATCCTGAACAAGGATCTTCTCCTGTTTTATTGGAAAGACCTTCAAATCGATATGGGGCGGGAAAGCGTCAGCCGCTATGCGACGATGGGGGACCGCGCCAACCTGTACAGCTTGTTGTACGGCAAATATTATATGACGGAAAAAGAAAATGCCCCTGACGTCCCTTACGGATTTGAAAAAATGGACGAGTCCGAGCATTATGACGTATACAAAAACAAGTACACACTGCCGTTTATCCGTACGGCCGACACCGTTTTTTCCGAAAAGGATTTAGCCGATTCCTCCGTATTGGCGAGAGAGCATGCGATGCTTGAAGGGATCGTGCTGGATAACGGAAAAGGAAACACAGAGCCGCCACAAGAGAGGAATATCATCAAGGAGGCGAAGCTGAAAACGAAAGGCGCCTCTTATGAAAACGGTGTGCTCAAAGTAACAGAAAAAAAGGGCGGAATCGATCTGATCCCGCCTCAAAGCAGTCTTGCGGATGAAGGCGACTATTATGTCGGATTTTATTTGAAAAGCTTAGCAAAGGACCAGTTTTTCAATTTGCAGGTCAATGATTATGTCACATCAAGGAAATCCAATCAGTCGATTTATAAAACAGGCGTCTACGACTTGACGATCAGGGTGAAGAAGGCGAAAAAGATTGCGATCAGGCTCCCGAAAGGAACCTATCAACTGGAGCATTTGACATTGTATGAGGAAGATTACCAAACATTAAAAAAAGAGGCGGCGAAAAAAGCGCCGGACGCTGAAATGACCTGGCAGCAAAATAAGCTGACCATCAGCTACAACAACCAAAACGGCGACCGCTATATGATGCTGCCGATCCCGTTTGAAAAAGGCTGGGAGCTTACGGTGAACGGGAAAAAACAACCCGTTCAAAAAGCGAATTATTCCTTTATCGGCTTTTCCATCGACAAAGGGGACAACGATATTCAGCTCGTTTATTATCCGCCGTACTTTAAAGAATCATTGGCGGTGACCATCATCGCCCTCGCCGCTGGAATATGGTACAGCAGGAGAAGACGGAAAAAGCTTGGCTCTTAAACAGAGCCAAGCTTTAATTTTTTCTGAAGCTTTTCTTCGCTGAAGATCCATCCGGTATAGGATGTGATTAATTCCAAAGAGTCCCTGTCGATATGGGCGATGGCGACAAATGGATAGTGTCCTTTGCTTCGGTAGCGCAAATCGATAAAACGGACTTCGTAGTGGTCTTTATACGTGTCAATTTCCCATTTGTAAACAGGTGAAAAAGACAGGAAAGCGGAAATGTTTTTATCCTGCTTCGCCGCTTTCATGACAGCCGATTCAGGCACCGGCACCCTGTTGAATGTGTCAATGATGACGACGTTTCCGTCAATGCTTCTTCCGACATGGAAGGCGGACTTTGCCTTGACGGCGACCCGCCACTGTCTGAACTTCATCGTCGGCGAAATGATAATTTCTTCAATATCATCGATTTTTTCATGGAGTGATTGTTTGATTCGCCTTTGCATCATGTATCTCAGCAGGTAGTACCCCGCCAGGATGATGTAAAGGGCTAAAAACGTATAACCTTGATGGGCGCCCGCGAGCCAAAAGGCTATCGCCACTAGGTGGCTGACGAAAATAAACGGATCGAATGTATTAATCAATCCGAGCGCCACCCATTTTTTTGAAAAAGGTCTGACAGCCTGTGTGCCATAGGCGTTAAAAATATCGACGAACACATGGAGCGCAACCGCGGCCAGCGTCCACAGCCACAGATGCAGCAGATTGGCTTCTGGATAAAGCAAAAGCAGGACGCCCGGTATCATCAATGACCAAGCGAGGACAGCGGGGATGGAATGCGTAAATCCCCTGTGATGTCTTATATAAACAGCGTTATTTTTTAATTTTAAAATCGTATCAATATCCGGAGCCTGTGATCCGACGATTGTCGCAATCATCACGGCCTCGGTCATGGAAGGATCCATACCGACGGCGGGATCCAATGTCGCAATGCCGCCGAGGGCAACCCCCATGACAACGTGTGTGCCAGTATCCATTGGTGACCTCCCCTAATGGTGCTAGAATCAACAAATTCCAAAAACGAAAACCAAGAGAGCATAAATATGGATCTTGCCTGAAATATTTAACGCTTTTGCTTTCTTCACTTTTAATGTAACATGTTATCGTATATGCATATAGTTTACAACAAAAAGCCGATGCAACAAAAGTGAAGTATGCTAATGTGACGAGGACCGGCAAGGAGAAGTTTCATCATGGATCTGGAAAAAAAGTTAGAGCAAAAGAACATTAAACAATTTCAAGAAGATTTAATTTCCTGGTATGAAAGAGAAAAGCGCGATCTGCCCTGGCGTTCAGACAGCGATCCTTATAAAGTCTGGGTTTCTGAAGTGATGCTTCAGCAGACAAGGGTGGATACGGTCATCCCGTATTTCAACAACTTCATTGAACAATTTCCGAACGTTGCGGCGCTTGCTGAAGCTGACGAAGAAAAAGTCCTGAAAGCCTGGGAAGGATTGGGATACTATTCAAGGGTCCGGAATCTGCAAAGCGCGGTCAAAGAAGTCCATGAACAATACGGGGGCGTTGTTCCTTCTACAAAAGAGGAATTTGGCGGTTTAAAAGGTGTAGGCCCCTATACAAGGGGGGCGGTGCTGAGCATCGCCTACAACCAGCCGATTCCGGCGGTCGACGGCAATGTCATGCGGGTGATGTCGCGCATTTTATCCATCTGGGACGATATCGCAAAACCAAAAACGAAAAGCACATTTGAAAAAATCGTTGCCGCATTTATTTCCAAAGGCAAACCGTCCGAATTCAATCAGGGGCTGATGGAGCTTGGCGCTGTCATCTGCACGCCGAAATCGCCAATGTGTCTTCATTGCCCTGTCCGCGAGCATTGTTCAGCTTTTGCAGAAGGGTGTGAAAAAGAACTCCCTGTCAAAAGCAAAAAGAAGAAGCCGGCGCTAAAAAGCCTTGCAGCCGTTGTCCTGACGGATGAAGAAGGATGCTTTTACATCCATAAAAGGCCTGAGCGCGGCCTGCTGGCGAATCTTTGGGAATTCCCGAACACAGAAACGATAAAAAGCCTTAAACCTGAGCGTGAGCAGCTCGCCGCTTTTTTAAAGGAACAAGCAGGAGTCGAGGCGGAAATCGGTCCGCTCGAAGGGGTCGTTGAACACGTTTTTACCCACCTTGTCTGGAATATTTCCGTTTTTTTCGGGAAAACATTGCACAAGCCTAATCATTCATACTTGAAAAAGGTTACGAAAGAAGAGCTTGAACAATACGCCTTCCCGGTTTCACATCAGAAAATATGGAATATGTATATGAAATAGGCAGCTTGACTGTGCACGCTGCCCTCTAGTCGTACTGGATATCGGTGCCGTGGGTATAGTCGGCTTCACGGCGGTGCAAACCGCCTCTTGCTTTTATTTCTTTGACGACTTCCACATATTCGGCATGCCCTTCCTCATTTAAAAAAGGCATCATCTGCTGGAAGGCGTTGTGGAAAAAGAGAAGCTCCGATTCCTTCCACTCATCCTTCGGGGTCTGATCGAGCTCACTCATGTCCCGTCCGACGTACATAAGGCGCAAGCCTCCTTTTTGATTGATGTCATGACCATTATTTTTTAACAAAAGCAAATAACTATACTAGGAGATGGATAACATGGAACAAAAAAAATGTGCGCTTATTACAGGAAGCAGCCGCGGTGTCGGAAAGGCAGCCGCACTGAGGCTGGCAGAAAACGGTTATCATATCGTCATCAACTATGCGAGAAGCAAAAAAGCGGCCCTTGAAACGGCTGAAGAAATTGAAAAGCTCGGTGTCAAAGCATTGGTCGTCAAAGCGAATGTCGGACAGCCGGCGAAAATAAAAGACATGTTCCAGCAAATTGAGGAAACATTCGGCAGACTGGACGTGTTCGTCAATAACGCCGCATCAGGCGTATTGCGCCCTGTCATGGAGCTTGAAGAAAGCCATTGGGACTGGACGATGAATATCAATGCCAAAGCTCTGCTTTTCTGCGCACAGGAAGCGGCAAAGCTGATGGAAAAAACGGGCGGCGGCCACATTGTCAGCATCAGCTCGCTCGGCTCGATCCGCTATTTGGAAAACTATACGACAGTCGGCGTTTCCAAGGCGGCGCTTGAATCATTGACGAGATATCTGGCTGTTGAGCTTGCGTCGAAAAACATCATTGTCAATGCCGTATCAGGCGGAGCGATCGATACAGACGCGCTGAAGCATTTTCCAAATCGTGAAGAGCTGCTTGAGGATGCTCGGCAAAACACACCTGCCGGCCGTATGGTTGAGATCAGCGATATGGTTGATGCCGTAGAATTTTTAACTTCCGGAAAAGCGGACATGATCCGCGGCCAGACGATCATCATTGACGGCGGCCGCTCCCTGCTCGTTTAAATTTTTTTAAGCCGGCGTGTATAGGATATCACCCACCTGCACAATCTAATGGTCGTGGAGGTGATATACAATGGCTAACCAACAATCCAAAACAAACGCACAAAAAGTAAGACAACAAAACCAAGCTTCTGCACAAGGCGGTCAGTTCGGCACTGAGTTTGCCAGCGAAACTGATGCGCAGCAAGTAAGAAAAAACAACCAGCAAGCTGAGCAAAATAAACAGCAAAACAGCTAATCACTGAAACAGGAAAAAGCACTTCACAATTCGAGTGGGGTGCTTTTTTCTTTGCCCTTCGTTCCGACAAAACTTCCGATTCTTAGGCAGAATCAGTCAAAGGACATTCGCCAGGTATAGAGAAATGTTACTTAGGCAATAAATGGAGTAGAGCATAGAATGGAGGATCATGAATGCCGGAATTTGAAAACTTGGTTCAGGGGCAGATGGAAATTATGGACAAGCTTTTGTACCTTCAAGCCGAGATTGAGAGATGCCAGGAAATCGAAAAAGAACTTGCGGCCCTTGAAAAAAAAGCCCAGCTTTTATCGATCCGGGAAGAGATATCTCAAAAGCGAAAAGATCTTGCTGCCATTCAGGATTTGTTTCAAAAGCAGACGGAGCAGGTGATTCAGGCTTATCAAAAAATTGAAGCCTGAAAGTTTATGTCGATTTCTCAAAATGAGCCATTCCTGTTCCGGAGTGGCTGTTTTCATTTTCATTTTTTATTTTCAAACGTTATAATAAATAAAAGAACTGTCGGACAGGCGATGTAACACACTGACTTGTAAGGCTTTTGCAAAGAAAGTAGGGGAGAAACATGGGCTTTCCCAAGGAAGGAGAAACCATTCAAATTCATAGCTACAAGCACAATGGGCAAATCCATCGGATATGGAATGAAACGACGATTTTAAAAGCAACGGAATTGTGCATCATCGGCGCCAATGACCGGACAATGGTCACAGAATCTGACGGCCGGACATGGGTGACAAGAGAGCCCGCGATTTGTTATTTCCATGCCAAGCAGTGGTTTAACGTCATCGGCATGCTTCGCGAAGACGGAATTTATTACTATTGTAATATCAGTTCGCCGTTTGCTTTGGACGATGAAGCGATCAAATATATCGACTACGACCTTGATGTGAAGGTCTACCCGGATATGACGTATCATATCCTTGATGAAGATGAGTATGCCGATCATAAAAAAATGATGAATTATCCAAAAGAAATCGACGGCATTTTAAGATACCATTTAAATACGTTGCTGCATTGGATTCATCAAAGAAAAGGCCCGTTTGCTCCGGAGTTTATCGACATTTGGTATGAACGTTATTTGCATTATACAAAATAATCCAACAGACCTGTTGAGGTTCAACAGGTTTTTTCAGTGAGCTCACACCATCAAAATATAGAGGGGGGATGACGTGTGGGTGTAATCAAAAGATATATGGAGTTTGTCAAGCCGTATAAATGGAAAATCATTCTGACGGTTCTGATTGGCATTATCAAATTTTCTATTCCGCTTGTGATTCCGCTTCTCTTGAAATATGTTGTGGACGACATCATTCAGGGGAACGGAACCGCAGAAGAAAAAACATCCACCTTATTTATTGTAATGGCGGTTATGTTCGCCATTTTTTTGGTGCTTCGGCCGCCGGTCGAATATTATCGGCAGTATTTCGCACAGTGGACGGCGAGCAAGGTGCTGTATGACATCAGGGACAGGCTGTTTTCCCACATTCAAAAGCTGAGTCTCAGATACTATGCGAACACCCGTGCAGGCGAAATTATTTCCAGGGTCATCAACGACGTCGAGCAAACGAAGGAATTTGTCATTATTGGTCTTATGAATGTCTGGCTTGACGTCATGACGATTTTTATCGCCGTCACCATCATGCTGACGATGGATGTCAAGCTGACGCTCATTTCGATCGTGCTGTTTCCGCTTTACGGGCTGTCTGTTAAATATTTTTACGGCAGGCTCAGAACCTTGACGAGAGAGCGTTCACAGGCTTTGGCTGAAGTGCAGGGCCATCTTCACGAACGGGTTCAGGGGATGCCGGTGATCAGAAGCTTTGCTATCGAAGATCATGAACAAAAGCAGTTTGACCATGAGAACGGCAATTTTCTCGGCAAAGCGATCCGCCATACGGCTTGGAATGCGAAAACGTTTGCCGTTGTCAATACGATTACCGATCTTGCGCCGCTGATCATCATTACGGTCTCCGGATACTATGTGATTCACGGATCACTGACGGTCGGGACGATGGTGGCGTTTTTCGGCTATATCGAACGCCTTTACAATCCGCTCAGACGCCTGATTAACTCATCAACGACTTTGACCCAGTCCATTGCGTCCATGGACAGGCTGTTTGAATTTATTGATGAGCCGTATGAATTAAAAGATAAGCCGAATGCCGTGAAAGCCGACCGCTTAAAAGGGGTTGTCGAATTTAAAGACGTCTCATTCCAATATGAAAAGTCGGATGAATTGATCCTGCAAAATCTTTCTCTTAAGGCGGAGCAAGGGGAAACGATCGCCCTTGTCGGAATGAGCGGAGGCGGAAAATCAACGCTGGTCAGCCTGATTCCGAGGTTCTACGACGTCACTTCCGGAAACTTGTATATTGACGGCATCGATGTCCGCGATTATCAGGCGCGAAGTCTGAGAAACCAGATCGGCATGGTGCTTCAGGATACGTTTTTGTTCAGCGAATCGATCCGCGAAAACATTTCCATAGGCAAGCCCGAGGCTTCAATGGAGGAAATCATCGAGGCGGCAAAAGCGGCGAATGCCCACGATTTTATTATGGAGCTGCCTGACGGCTATGATACGAAGGTCGGAGAAAGAGGTGTGAAGCTTTCAGGAGGGCAGAAGCAGCGGGTTTCAATCGCAAGGGTGTTCCTGAAGAACCCTCCGCTTTTAATCCTGGATGAAGCAACATCAGCGCTTGACCTTGAAAGCGAGCACTTTATTCAGGAAGCGATGGAAAAGCTTGCAAAGGACAGGACGACCTTTATCGTCGCCCACAGACTGTCAACCATTACACACGCTGATAAAATTGTCGTCATTGAAAACGGCCGTGTTGTAGAAACCGGGACGCACGGGGAATTAATGAGCCGTGACGGCCATTACAAGCATCTGTTTACGATCCAGACATTAAGCTAAATAACGCCGAAAAGCCTGACTTTCGTTTGTGAAGCAAACGAAAGCCGGGCTTTTTTTATCCCGTAAATTTCGTACATATTTCCTAGCTTGTCTAAATACAATTTAAAAAATACAAGCTCCGGAGGTGTATAAGTGGCAAAAGAAAAATTACTTGATGTCTCGGATTTATCTATTTCGTTTCAAAAGAAAAAAACAGAAATCCCGGTTGTTCAAGGCGTTTCTTTTTCAATTCGGCACGGAGAAATCACTGGAGTCGTCGGCGAATCCGGCTGTGGCAAAAGCGTCACATCCATGGCCTTGATGGGGCTGAATGCCAGTACCCGTACGACAGGCCGGATTCTCTTCCAGAAAAAAGATCTTCTCAAGCAGTCTGAAAAAGAATGGAGAAGCATGCGGGGAAATGAAATCGCGATGATTTTTCAAGAGCCAATGACCTCTCTCAACCCTCTTTTCACAATTGGCAGCCAGCTGACAGAAGCACTCTCCAGCCACACCAACATTCAAAAAAAAGACGCGCGCAAAAAATGTGTTCAAATGCTGGAAACCGTCGGTCTTCCGCGGGCGGACCAGCTGATAAAGCAATATCCCCATGAACTGTCAGGCGGCATGAGACAGCGGGTCATGATCGCAATGGCTTTGATTTGCGAACCGAAACTGCTGATTGCCGATGAGCCGACAACAGCTCTTGATGTCACCATCCAGGCGCAAATTCTTTCTCTTTTGAAAAAAATGAACGCCGAATTTGGGACGGCGATTCTCTTGATCACCCATGACCTTGGTGTCGTCCACAATATCTGCGGACGGGTGATGATCATGTATGCCGGCCGCATTGTTGAAGAAGGCAGTGTCACAGCCATTTTCGACAGTCCGAAACATCCGTATACAAAAGGGTTGTTTGCCTCTATCCCCGCATTCACCAGCAAGTCGGAAAGACTGTCTTCAATAGAGGGGCAGGTGCCAAGACCAGGGACCATTAAAAAAGGCTGCATGTTCGCCCCGCGCTGCCCGCACAAAATCGAACGCTGCACACAGGAAGAGCCGAAGATGTGCCGGCTGGGAGATGACCATTCTGTAAAATGTTTTCTCTTTGAGGAGGAAGGTGGAGCAGATGGAGCATGAACTGTTGCGGGTCAGCAAGCTGAAAACGCACTATCCGGCAGCGCGAAAAAAAGTCGTCAAAGCGGTGGATGATGTCTCATTTTCAGTTGAAAAAGGCGAAATTTTAGGGATTGTCGGCGAATCAGGCTGCGGAAAATCAACCTTGGGAAAATCGATCTTGCGGCTGACAGAACCGACTTCAGGTCAGGTGACATTTCTCGGCCGGGAGGTGACAGCTCTCGACGCCAAAGAGCTGCGCAGCATGAGGCGGCACTTTCAAATGATTTTTCAAGATCCGTACGCTTCCTTAAATCCGCGCATGAAAATCAAAGATATTTTAGAGGAACCGCTGATTGTTCATCGCTTAGGATCAAAAGCAGAAAGGAAAGAAGTCGTCCGCTCAATGCTCGAAATTGTCGGGATGGATGCTTCTTATGGAGAGCGCTATGCCCATCAATTCAGCGGAGGCCAGAGGCAGCGGATCGGAATTGCAAAAGCGCTGATCACAAAGCCTAAATTGATCATCGCCGATGAACCAGTCTCCGCGCTCGATGTGTCCGTGCAGGCGCAAATTTTGAATCTCCTGAAAGACCTGCGGGAAGCTTTTGCATTAACCTTTCTCTTTATTTCTCATGATCTTGGAGTCGTCCGCTATCTCAGCGACCGCGTTGCTGTCATGTATGTTGGGAAAATCGTCGAGATGTCAGATGCTGATACTTTATTTAGAGAGCCGAAACACCCTTATACAGAGGCTCTTTTAGAGGCTGTGCCGGTAATCGGCAAAGGGGAGGTTGAGGATAGAATGCAGGATGTCATGGTCTCCGGCGGAAGCGGGAAGGGATGTCCTTTCTACAGCAGGTGTCCGAAGCGCGAAGCGATATGCAAGGAAGCTGAGCCGTTGCTCGCTGAAATATCTGCTGGGCATTATGCGGCATGTCATTTCATAACAGGGGGGCAATAGAATGAAGCGAAAAAGCTGGCTGAAAGGGTTTGGAATGCTGCTGATCATTTCCGTTTTTTTAATGGGATGCTCTGGGAAAGAAGGCGGCGGGGCAAAAACCGAAAAGGATACGCTCATCGTTGGCAGAGGGGGTGATTCAACATCGCTTGACCCGATTACGACGACTGAAGGCGAGGCCTTTAAGGTGACGATCAACATGTTTGAAACACTGCTCAATTACGATGAACAGGACACAAGCCTTAAAGAGGGGCTGGCCGTTAAATGGAATGTGTCAGACGACGGCTTGACCTATACGCTGGATTTGAGAAAAGGTGTTACATTTCATGATGGCACCGATTTTAATGCAGAAGCTGTCAAATATAATTTCGAACGATGGATGAACGGAGATGAAGATCAATTCCCTTACTACGGGATGTTCGGCGGTTATAAAAAAGATGAGGGGCATGTCATCAAAGAGATCAAAGTTCTTGGAGAGCATCAAATCCAATTTATCTTAAAACGCCCGCAAGCGCCGTTTTTAAAGAACCTTGCAATGACATCGTTTGGAATCGCAAGCCCGGCTGCCATCGAAAAATACGGTGATCAATTCCGAGAACACCCCGTCGGCACAGGACCTTATCAATTCGTGGAATGGAAGCCGAACGACCGGATTGTCCTGGAAAAGTTTGACGGTTATTGGGATCAAGACAAACCGAAGCTGAACAAGATTATTTTTAGAGCCATTCCTGAAAACTCGGCCCGTCTCAATGCGCTGAAGACAGGAGAAATCGACTTGATGGACGGTGTCAATCCATCGGATATCGAGAGCATTAAGGCCGACGCCAATCTGCAAATGTTTGAAAGGCCGTCGATGAATGTCGGCTACCTTGGGATGACGACGACAAGAAAGCCGTTTGATAACAAGCTTGTCCGCCAGGCATTGAACTATGCGGTTGATAAACAGGCGATCATCGATTCTTTCTACGGCGGGCTTGCCGAACCGGCAAAAAATCCGCTTCCGCCGTCACTGGAAGGCTACAACGACCAGATAAAGGCCTACCCGTACGATCTTGAAAAGGCCAAAGAGCTGCTGAAAAAAGCCGGATATCCGAATGGCTTTGACATGAAGCTGTGGGCGATGCCTGTTCCGCGTCCATATATGCCGGACGGGATGAAAATCGCTGAAGTGATTCAATCAAGCTTTGCGAAAATCGGTGTCAAAGCGGAAATCGTCACATATGACTGGGCCACTTATATCGACAAAGTGAGCAAAGGCGAAGCTGATGCGTTTTTAATGGGATGGACCGGCGACAACGGAGATCCGGACAATTTCATCTACACATTGCTTGATAAAGACAATATCGGCGGCAACAACTACAGCTATTTCAGCAATGACAAGCTCCATGACATGTTGATCGAGGCGCAGTCGAACCCTGATCAAAAGAAGAGAAATCAGCTTTATCAAAAAGCGCAGGAGCTGATTCATGAAGAATCGCCGTGGGTTCCGCTCGTCCACTCGACACCGATTTTGGCCGGGACAAAAGACATCCGCGGCTATGTTCCTCATCCGACAGGAAGTGAAGTCTTATCAAATGTAGAGTTTAAATAGTTCACAAGGTGGTGACAGCCGTTGCTAGCTTACTGCTTAAAACGGACCGTCATGCTGATTCCCGTCCTTATCGGCATGACCCTCGTCGTTTTTTCGATCATCCGCTTTATTCCCGGCAACCCGGCCCAGGTGATCCTCGGCCAGCGAGCGACAAAGCAGGCGGTCGAACAGCTGACAAGTCAGCTCGGCCTTGATCAGCCCTGGTATATTCAATACGGCCAATATATCGGGGATTTGCTGAGAGGGGACCTGGGGACTTCAATCCGCACGGGAGCGGCGATTACAAAAGAAATTCAGCCATATTTATTCGCCACTCTCGAGCTTGCTTTTTTTGCGATGGTGATCGCGGTGATCATCGGTGTAAATGCCGGAATCATCAGCGCCTGGTTTAAAAACTCGGCGTTTGATTACTTTGCCATGCTGCTGGCTTTAATCGGCGTTTCTATGCCGATCTTCTGGCTCGGATTAATGGGGCAATGGTTGTTTTCCATTGAATTGGGCTGGCTGCCCACAACAGGAAGAGAAAATGTCCGCAATCCGGTCGAAGCCGTTACCTATATTCATACGATTGATACTCTATGGAACGGGCGATTTGATCAGTTTGTTGAAACGATCCGTCATTTAATTTTGCCGGGAACCGCTCTGGCGACCATTCCGGCGGCGATTATCGCCAGGATTACGAGAGCGAGCATGATAGAGGTTCTGCAATCCGATTATATCCGTACCGCAAAGGCAAAAGGCGTTCAAATGCTTTTTGTCATCTACAAGCATGGTTTAAAAAACGCTTTGATTCCGATTCTTACCGTCGTCGGCCTGCAAACCGGACTGCTTTTGGGCGGCGCGATTTTGACGGAGACGATTTTTGCCTGGCCGGGCATTGGCCGCTACATTTATGATGCGATCAGCTACCGCGACTATCCGGTGATTCAATCAGGCATCCTTGTGATCGCCTTCATCTTCGTCATGATTAATTTTATCGTTGATCTGCTGTATGCCGTCATCGATCCGAGAATCAAATATTAGGAGGCGGGGAATGTGGTTGTGCTGCAAAAAGTGCGGCAGAGGGGAGAAGCGGACAGCCGCTCTCCTTTGTCGGAAAACATTCGGCGGTTTCTTGATCATAAATTGGCCGCGGCCGGCACTATCATTGTCGCGCTGTTTATTCTGCTGGCCATTTTTGCGCCGCTGATTTCGCCTTACGGATTAAATGACCAATCGCTGTCAGACAGGCTTGCTGCTCCATCCGCTGAACACCTCTTTGGCACGGACGATTTTGGCAGGGATATCTTTTCGAGAGTGCTGTACGGAGCAAGGCTTTCCTTATGGGTCGGTTTTTTCTCCTGCCTGGGCTCGGCACTAGCGGGAACGCTTTTGGGGCTGATTGCGGGATTTTACGGGAGATGGGCGGATGCCGTGATTTCAAGAATGTTTGACATCTTGCTTGCGTTTCCCAGCATTTTGCTTGCGATTGCCATTGTCGCCATCCTTGGCCCGTCTTTGGAAAATGCCTTGATCGCCATCGCCATCATCAACATCCCGACATTCGGAAGGCTTGTCCGTTCAAAGGTGCTCAGCATCAGGCAGGAAGAATATATTTTATCGGCGCGGGCGGTCGGGATGTCCAATATGAGAATGATGTTTAAACACATTCTTCCGAACAGCATGGCTCCGGTTATCGTTCAAGCCACACTCAATATCGGAACAGCGATTATCGAAGCGGCGGCGCTCGGCTTTTTGGGGCTCGGTGCGCAGGCGCCGAATCCTGAATGGGGTAAAATGCTCGCTGATGCAAGACCGTATTTGGCACAGGCGCCATGGACCTTATTTTTTCCCGGCATAGCGATTATGCTGACGGTGCTCGGCTTTAATTTAATGGGCGACGGGCTTCGGGACACCCTTGATCCAAAGATGAAGGAAGGCCGATAAAAAAACCGGTTAACGATTTCGTTAACCGGTTTTATTCTTCAACTTCAAGCTCGCTGTCTTTTTTATGATAGGTTTGAAAGCTTGAAATCAATGTTTCCAAATGCTCCAGCTGCTCGCGGTATTCCACAGTGCTGGCCATGATGGTCAGCATATTGTAGTCCAGCAGATCTTCTTTTAATTTATCCTGGTTTTTCAGGAACGACTCGGTCAAATGCTGTTTATACACGTCTCCTTCTTCATGGAGATCAACGGTATCCTGTGTTTTGATCTTGCCGACGAATCTCATTAAAATCCGTTCATGCCAATGCAGCAGGTAGTCAAGCTCTTCCACAAGCGTTTCTTGAAATTCCTCAGGCATGTGGTAAAAGTCGTTTTCCAGGCGGTGCAGCTTTTTCAAAGCGTCGAGCGCCCGGTTGGATGCAATGATCGCCTGTCTGAACAGCACGAGCTTTCTCTGCTTCACATATGTGGATCGTTTTAAATAGCTTCTTTCTTCTTTATAGAGCAAGTAAAGGTGATCGACCTTCATCATTTTTTCTTTCAGTTTTTCGATGTCTTCTTTCAGCATGGAATGTTCCGTTGTCTTCCGCGTCAACAGCCTGATCCATTTAATGACTTCATCTGTGTTTTCAACAATATGGCTGACGAGCTTTGTTTCATATTTCGGCGGCAGAAAAATCAGGTTGACCAGGAACGCGGACAAAACGCCGAGAATAACCGTTCCGGTTCTCACGAGGGCAAACAATAAAAAATTGTCGCCTGAGCTCTCCAATATGGCAATCACGGTAACAAGAGCGATCGAAATGGTGTTTTCGATCTTCAGCTTCAAGTTGATCGTAATGACAATGACCGCCGTCAATCCGATAATAATCGGACTGGGTTCAAAAATAAGTCCAAAAATAATAGCTGTCGCCGCTCCGATAATATTCGCCTGCACCTGATCGACAATCGTTAAAAATGAACGATAAATCGAAGGCTGGATCGCAAAAATAGCCGCAATTCCGGCAAAAACCGGTGTAGGAAGGCCGATCCATTCCGCGAGGTATAGAGCGAGCGTGATGGCAATCCCTGTTTTGAAAATACGGGCACCAAGTTTCATTAGGCTGTACCTGCATCCCTTTCTATATAAAATTCGTTCTTTCTCTGTTAATTTGCCAAACAATAAAGTAATATACAGCGATCTTCGGAAATATTCAACCCATTTTAAAGAAAAAACAAATCATTGACAAAGTTTCAAACCTGAATGCACCTTTCGCCCTTTTAAGTGACAAAAAAGAGAGCGGTCCGCTCTCTTTTATTTGCGCTGTTTCAATTGTTCAAATGATTCATCCACGGCTTTCAGCGTGTCCTCTATATCTTTTTCGGTGTGAGCGGTCGTGATAAACCAAGCCTCATATTTAGACGGGGCAAGATTGACGCCGCGCTCGAGCATCAGTTTGAAAAACGCCGCGAACATCTCTCCATCCGTATTTTCTGCCTGCTCGTAGTTTTCGATTTTGTCTTTTGTAAAGTATACGGTAAGCGCGCCTTTGAGTCGATTAACGGTAATAGCGATGCCATGCCTTTTCGCATGTGTCACGATTCCTTCCTCAAGCATGGCGCCAAGGCGGTCAAGCTTTTCATATGTGCCTTTTTCTTTCAGCACCTCCAGGCAGGCGATACCGGATAAGATGGACGCCGGGTTTCCGGCCATTGTCCCGGCCTGATACGCCGGTCCGAGAGGCGCCACCTGTTCCATAATTTCTTTTTTGCCGCCATAGGCGCCGATCGGCAGTCCGCCGCCGATAATTTTACCGAGCGCCGTCAAATCCGGCTTGACGCCTAAGAGATCTTGAGCTCCGCCGTACATAAAGCGGAAAGCGGTAATCACTTCATCGTAAATAACCAATGCTCCGGCTTTATGCGTCAACTCGTTCACCTGTTCAAGGAAGCCTTTTTTCGGTTCTACGATGCCGAAGTTTCCGACGATCGGTTCGACAAGCACGGCCGCCACATCGTCGCCCCATTTATCAAGCGCTTCTTTATAGCTGTCGATATCATTGAAAGGAACGGTAATCACTTCATTTGCAATGCTTTTCGGAACCCCGGCGGAATCGGGTGTCCCGAGGGTGGACGGGCCCGAACCGGCCGCGACCAGTACGAGATCGGAATGACCGTGATAGCATCCGGCAAACTTGATGATTTTCGTTCTGCCGGTATAGGCGCGCGCGACACGGATTGTCGTCATCACGGCCTCCGTCCCCGAATTGACGAATCTTACTTTATCCAATGAAGGAATGGCTTCTTTAAGCATTTTGGCAAATGTGACTTCGTGTTTTGTCGGTGTTCCGTAGAGGACGCCGTTTTCTGCCGCTTTTTGAATGGCTTTCGTAATGTGCGGATGGGCATGGCCGGTGATGATCGGGCCATATGCCGCCAGATAATCTATGTATTTGTTGCCGTCTACGTCCCAAAAATAAGCGCCGCGGCCTTTTTCCATCGCGACCGGAGATCCTCCGCCGACAGCCTTGTATGATCTTGACGGGCTGTTGACGCCGCCTACTATATGTTGAAGAGCTTCTTCATGAAGCTTTTCAGATTGTGTGTGCTGCATAATATCCTCCTTATTTCTGCTCCTTCTTTCTATTGTTATATTGTAACACGATGGTGACAGAGAGCAAAAAAGAAGCCGCCGACATTTGAATAGGAGGAAACTTATTTTATAATGGGGGAAGCAACTGAAAAACAGGAGGTAAAACAATGACTGTTGAAATTGGACAAAAAGTACCTGATATTGAACTTTTGGGCGATCATGGAGAAAAAGTAAAGCTCTCGGACTTTGAAGGGAAGTATATCGTGCTTTATTTTTATCCGAAAGACATGACCCCGGGGTGTACGACAGAAGCTTGTGATTTCAGAGACAGCCACGAGAGCTTTAAGGAACTTGATGCTGTCATTATCGGGGTCAGCCCTGATGATCAAACACGCCATGAAAAATTCAAGGAAAAACACGATCTTCCGTTTTTGCTGCTCGTCGATGATGAACATCAGCTTGCCGAAAGCTTTGATGTCTGGAAGCTGAAAAAGAACTTCGGCAAAGAATATATGGGAATTGAACGTTCAACCTTTCTGATCGATAAAGAAGGACGCTTAGTGAAAGAATGGCGAAAAGTGAAGGTTAAAGATCATGTTGCGGAGGCTCTGCAAGCAGTCAGAGACGCCGCCGGCAAATAAGCAGCATTTACGGGGGGCCGAACTTTTCTTAAGGAATCGGCCCTTTTTATGGTCATATTTGCCCGGATGTTTGGCCATCATTTTAATAGAGCGCCTTTTTGCTTAAAAAAACGCTTTTTCACAGGGATTGGAATTGACAAAGAAACTTCGCAGGAGTTACACTAATTATAAACATTATAATGTAAGAATTTTTTTTAGAAGAGAGGTGCATGACGATGGCTGAACATAACCTGAAAGAAGCGTTGGAAACGTTGAAGGAAACCGGGGTGCGAATTACTCCTCAACGTCATGCCATTCTGGAATTTCTCGTAAATT
The DNA here is from genome assembly GCF_029537375.1 of Bacillus sp. HSf4. Classification (NCBI taxonomy): domain Bacteria; kingdom Bacillati; phylum Bacillota; class Bacilli; order Caryophanales; family Bacillaceae; genus Bacillus; species Bacillus sp. HSf4. The sequence continues at coordinate 973,048 of NZ_CP120679.1, forward strand.
CTATGTCTCATCCAACTGCAGATGATATATATAAAGCTCTGGAAGGGAAATTTCCAAACATGAGCGTAGCAACGGTTTATAACAATTTGCGGGTTTTCAAGGAATCAGGGCTCGTAAAGGAATTGACATATGGTGATTCTTCCAGCCGGTTTGACTTCGTAACATCCGAGCATTACCACGCGATTTGTGAACGCTGCGGAAAAATCGTCGATTTTCATTATCCGGGTCTCGACGAAGTGGAACAGCTTGCTTCCCATGTGACAGGTTTCAAAGTCAGTCACCACAGACTGGAGATATACGGTTTATGTCAGGAATGCGATAAAAAAGAAAGCCATTAAAAAGAGCTGGCCGCTTTTTTAACGGTCAGCTTATTTTTGTTTCCCACTTATCTGAGAGACTTTCGGTTGTACGTTTCATTAAACTCTTTTCCTTCAAGGTTTTTGTCCATTGTAAGAGGCTCCCTGCAATGCATGCACATGTCGACCCGGCCCAAGATTTTGGTCGGTTTTTCACAGTTCGGGCAGACGACTTTCACGGCTTTGGTTGAAAGCATCCCGATCCAGAAATAAACCGCTGTGCTCAACATGATAGATAAAACCCCCAAGATCATAAACACCGACATCACGAAGACCGAGGATCTGAAAAAGATTCCGATGTACATAATAATGAAGCCTGCAAAAACCAAGCTTAAGGCAAATGTTCTGATTTTGTTGATTTTGCTTGAATATTTGGCCATATCCATCCCCCTGTCTCTAATATAGCATATCCAGGATGTGTTATTCTGAATTTTTGAGAATGAATTGGAATTTTCTATAGAGAGTTTTGGGGAAATTGATTATAATAATTCAATGTGTTTTCAAAATAAAGGAGTTTTTATTGGCTCGTAGAAGTAGGTAGAACAAAAGAGAAGCTTTTAAGAGCATGTATTTTACATCGTATTGGAGGAATGGTGATGGAAAATCTTCTCCGTCCGATTTACCAAGAAAGAGCAAGCCGCCCCGACACTTTAGCTGTCATGATTATCGAGAGGAGAAATCAAACCTCATCTGCGACAGATAATTTTGATGCGGCATTGCTGGTTATCGTGAACAATGCTGAAGACCCTGTATTCGTGAAGCATTATGAGTTTAACGGAAAAACGGCTTCTCTTCATATTATTTCTGTTAAACAGCTTCAAGAATGGATTTTGCTAGGCACGAACAGAAGAATCATAGATTGGATTTTGAATGGGAAAGTTCTTTTTGACAGAAATGAATTTATCGCAAAGCTGATTGAACAGCTGAATACTTTTCCATTCTCCGAACGGAAATTAAAAATTGGTCTTGAATATGGAAAATTAATCAGAAGGTATATAGAAGGAAAAGCATTTTTTGAGGATGGTCAGCTGCTGGATGCCTATAATTCCATCGTGCATGCCCTCCATCATCTGGCCAGAATCGAAGTGATAGATAAAGGTTTTCATCCCGAAGTGACGGTTTGGAACCAAGTGCGTCACATGGAACCGCAGGTATATAAGCTGTATAAGGAACTGATCGAAAGCAATGAAAGCCTGCATAAAAGATTAGAGTTATTATTTCTCGCAAGCGATTTTCTCATTCATTCAAAAGCAGAAATCGGAGCCGCGCACATTCTTGATGTAATGGATGAAAAAAAGACTTGGCAATTTGCCGAGCTTCTGAAGCATCCTGATCTCAAATACTTTACAGCAGACCTTGGAGTTATTATTGAGTTTTTGACTGAAAAGGATTTGGTGGGCGTCAAGGAGATTGAAACCAAGGGTCAAAAGATTTTTCACCGCGGATATTTTATTAAAAAAAGTGTTGACTCTAAATCATGACGATGTTATAGTATTAAACGTCGCTGTTAGCGAAACGGTTTTTGAGCTGAAAGCAGCAGCGACGAAAATTAAAAAAACATTTGACACGCCTAGTTGAAAATGTTATACTAATAAAGTCGCTTCACAAGGAAGCGGGAATGATCTTTGAAAACTAAACAAGACAAAACGTACCTGTTAATTCATTTTAAATAAACCGCACATGCGAGTGTGCGTAGTCATTATCAAACTTTTTTATGGAGAGTTTGATCCTGGCTCAGGACGAACGCTGGCGGCGTGCCTAATACATGCAAGTCGAGCGGACCGACGGGAGCTTACTCCCTGAGGTTAGCGGCGGACGGGTGAGTAACACGTGGGTAACCTGCCTGTAAGACTGGGATAACTCCGGGAAACCGGGGCTAATACCGGATGCTTGATTGAACCGCATGGTTCAATCATAAAAGATGGCTTCGGCTATCACTTACAGATGGACCCGCGGCGCATTAGCTAGTTGGTGAGGTAACGGCTCACCAAGGCGACGATGCGTAGCCGACCTGAGAGGGTGATCGGCCACACTGGGACTGAGACACGGCCCAGACTCCTACGGGAGGCAGCAGTAGGGAATCTTCCGCAATGGACGAAAGTCTGACGGAGCAACGCCGCGTGAGTGATGAAGGTTTTCGGATCGTAAAACTCTGTTGTTAGGGAAGAACAAGTACCGTTCGAACAGGGCGGTACCTTGACGGTACCTAACCAGAAAGCCACGGCTAACTACGTGCCAGCAGCCGCGGTAATACGTAGGTGGCAAGCGTTGTCCGGAATTATTGGGCGTAAAGCGCGCGCAGGCGGTTTCTTAAGTCTGATGTGAAAGCCCCCGGCTCAACCGGGGAGGGTCATTGGAAACTGGGGAACTTGAGTGCAGAAGAGGAGAGTGGAATTCCACGTGTAGCGGTGAAATGCGTAGAGATGTGGAGGAACACCAGTGGCGAAGGCGACTCTCTGGTCTGTAACTGACGCTGAGGCGCGAAAGCGTGGGGAGCGAACAGGATTAGATACCCTGGTAGTCCACGCCGTAAACGATGAGTGCTAAGTGTTAGAGGGTTTCCGCCCTTTAGTGCTGCAGCAAACGCATTAAGCACTCCGCCTGGGGAGTACGGTCGCAAGACTGAAACTCAAAGGAATTGACGGGGGCCCGCACAAGCGGTGGAGCATGTGGTTTAATTCGAAGCAACGCGAAGAACCTTACCAGGTCTTGACATCCTCTGACACCCCTAGAGATAGGGCTTCCCCTTCGGGGGCAGAGTGACAGGTGGTGCATGGTTGTCGTCAGCTCGTGTCGTGAGATGTTGGGTTAAGTCCCGCAACGAGCGCAACCCTTGATCTTAGTTGCCAGCATTCAGTTGGGCACTCTAAGGTGACTGCCGGTGACAAACCGGAGGAAGGTGGGGATGACGTCAAATCATCATGCCCCTTATGACCTGGGCTACACACGTGCTACAATGGGCAGAACAAAGGGCAGCGAAGCCGCGAGGCTAAGCCAATCCCACAAATCTGTTCTCAGTTCGGATCGCAGTCTGCAACTCGACTGCGTGAAGCTGGAATCGCTAGTAATCGCGGATCAGCATGCCGCGGTGAATACGTTCCCGGGCCTTGTACACACCGCCCGTCACACCACGAGAGTTTGTAACACCCGAAGTCGGTGAGGTAACCTTTTGGAGCCAGCCGCCGAAGGTGGGACAGATGATTGGGGTGAAGTCGTAACAAGGTAGCCGTATCGGAAGGTGCGGCTGGATCACCTCCTTTCTAAGGATATTATACGGAATATAAGACCTTGCGGTCTTATAGACAGGTACGTTAAGCTCTTGTTTAGTTTTGAAGGATCATTCCTTCGAACATAGGAGACACCTGCTAAATACGCCACATCCTGTGGCAACGCATGTGTTAGCACATCCTATGCGTTGTTCTTTGAAAACTAGATAACGAAAGTAGACATTCACAAGAATTTTCTGTAGTGATTCTTTTTAACGGTTAAGTTAGAAAGGGCGCACGGTGGATGCCTTGGCACTAGGAGCCGATGAAGGACGGGACGAACACCGATATGCTTCGGGGAGCTGTAAGCAAGCTTTGATCCGGAGATTTCCGAATGGGGAAACCCACTGCTCGTAATGGAGCAGTATCCATATCTGAATTCATAGGATATGAGAAGGCAGACCCGGGGAACTGAAACATCTAAGTACCCGGAGGAAGAGAAAGCAAATGCGATTCCCTGAGTAGCGGCGAGCGAAACGGGAACAGCCCAAACCAAGAGGCTTGCCTCTTGGGGTTGTAGGACACTCTATACGGAGTTACAAAAGAACGAGGTAGATGAAGAGGTCTGGAAAGGCCCGCCATAGGAGGTAACAGCCCTGTAGTCAAAACTTCGTTCTCTCCTGAGTGGATCCTGAGTACGGCGGAACACGTGAAATTCCGTCGGAATCCGGGAGGACCATCTCCCAAGGCTAAATACTCCCTAGTGACCGATAGTGAACCAGTACCGTGAGGGAAAGGTGAAAAGCACCCCGGAAGGGGAGTGAAAGAGATCCTGAAACCGTGTGCCTACAAGTAGTCAGAGCCCGTTAACGGGTGATGGCGTGCCTTTTG